>NZ_JBKQWU010000044.1:0-28777 GCF_047275745.1 Amaricoccus sp. W119
CGCCGCAAGCGGGAAACTCTAGTCGGGCTACGCCCTCCCGCCGTTCCCCGCTTGCGGCGCCAAGTGGCCTACTTTTGCGCCGCCCAACGGCCTGGTTTTGCTCCGCCGTTGACAACTGGCGCGAGCGATTCATCGAAGCCTATGACCAGGAGTTCCGCGAGTGGATCGTCGCCGCCGGCAACGGCACGGCGACCGGGCCAAGCACCTGGGACGGCTACGCCGCGACCCTCGTCGCCGACGCCGCGCTCCGCGCCGTCGAAAGCGGCGGGTTCGAGGCGGTCACCATGGGCGAGAAGCCCGGGCTCTACACGAAAGCGATCCGCGCGGCCGCCTGAGGCGTGCCCGGCCGGGCGCCGTGGCGCGGGTCCTCGACGACGACGCGCCACGGCGATCCGGAACGACTTACCCCCAGCGGGAACACACTCATGAAACTCTCCATCTGCACCGATGTGATGGCGGACCTCGCCTTCACCGACATGCTCGACGCCTGCGTGGCTCTTGGCGTCGAGGGCATCGAGATGACCGGCGGCGGCTGGTCCAAGGGCCCGCATTTCCGCGCCGACCGGCTCCTCGCCGACAGGCAGGCGCTGAAAGCCGCGCTGAGGGAGATCGAGGCACGCGGGCTCGAAATCGCCGCGCTCAATTGCTCGGCGAACCCGCTCGATCCCGGCCCGATGGGCGCGCGGCATCGCAACGAGATGGAGGAGACCGTGCGGCTCGCGGGCGAGATCGGCGTCGAAACGGTCGTCGCCATGTCCGGGCTTCCGGCCGCCGCGCCCGGGGACACGGTGCCGAACTGGCTCGTCTATACGAAAAGCTGGCCCGACGAGATGCCGGAGCGCGACCGCTATCAGTGGGAGGATTGTGCCTTCCCGTTCTGGGAGAAGATGGTTGGGCTGGCTCGGGAGGTCGGCGTCGAGAAATACGCGCTGGAGAACTTCTCGGCCATGCTGGTCTGGAATCCGGAGACGCTGTTCCGGCTCCGCGACGCGGTCGGGCCCGCGATCGGCATGAACCTCGACCCGAGCCATCTGATCTGGATGGGCGCCGACCCGATCGCCTCGGCTCGCGCGCTCAAGGGGGCGATCCACCATTGCCACGGCAAGGACACGCGCATCGAACGCGGCCTCGCGGATGTGAACGGGCTTCTCGAGACCAAGCAGGTGACTGATGTCGCGAACCGCGCCTGGAACTATGTCGCGGTCGGCGCGGGACGCGATCTCCAGTGGTGGAAGGAATTCTTCTCGGTGGTGAGGATGATGGGCTACGACGGCTGGGTGAGTCTGGAGATGGAGGACTTCACCATGTCGACCGAGGCCGGAGTCCGCTCCTCGATCGAAGCGCTCCGGGCCACGATCAGCCGGTAGGGCGAAACGGATGAAGCATAGGGGAGACAGCGCATGAGGATCGGGTTGGTCGGATACGGGACGGGCGGGCAGCATTTCCACGCGCCCTTCATCGCCGCGGCCGAGGGTGTAGAGCTCGCGGGCGTCGTCGCCCGCGCCCCGGCCACGGTCGCGAAGGTCGAGGCGGACCTTCCGGGCGTGCCGGTTTACCCGAGCCTCGGCGCTATGATCGCGGCGGGCGGGATCGACGCGGTGACGATCACGACCCCGCCCCAGACCCGGCGCGATCTGGTGCTGGAGGCGATCGCCGCCGGGCTCCATGTCATCGCCGACAAGCCCTTCGCGCCCTCGGCCGAGGTCGCGCGCGAACTGGCGGAGGCGGCGAAGGCGAAGGGCGTGGTGCTCGGCGCCTACCACAACCGCCGCTTCGACGCGGATTTCCAGACGCTGCGCAAGGTCATCGCCGACGGGCGGATCGGCAAGGTCTGGCGCGTCCATTCGCGGATGGAGCAGGACGGAGCGGCGACGCTCGAAGCCGGGCCGACGGGTGGCCTCCTGCGCGATCTCGGCAGCCATGTCGTGGACCAGATGCTGTTCCTGCTCGGCCCCGTGACCTCGGTCGACGCGCAACTCGACATCGCCGAGCTGCCTGAGGGCCCGACGGACGCGGGCTTCACCATCACGCTCCGCCACGCGGGTGGCGCGCATTCGCATCTGTCGGCCAGCAAGCTCAACCGGATCGATGCGAAGGAATACCGCGCCTATGGCGACGCGGGCACCTATCTCTCGTCGGGCACCGATGTTCAGGCGGAGGCGATCTTCGCCGGTCTGCGCCCCGCCGACGACCTCGCGGGCTGGGGCTACGAGCCGGAAGCGAACCGCGGCACGCTTCTGACCGCCGCCGGGACCGAGCGGGTAGACTCGGAACAGGGCAGGTACCACGACTATTACGCGGCGTTCGCGAAGGCGATCCGCGAAGGCACGCCGCCACCGGTCACCGCGGAGGACGCCACGGCGGTGCTCGCGATCCTCGACGCGGCCCGGCTGAGCGCCGGGGAAGGTCGGTCGATCGGGATCGAACCAGGCTGACAGGCGGGACCGCCCGTTCGTGGCAGCACCGCGGAAGCTGGCTCTCCGCGGACCACCCTGCGCCGCGGCTTGACACGCCGCGAGGCGGAACTTCCGTGACGGCCTCGGGTGTCCCAAGGTGAACGAGACCCGCCCGACACAGGCGACGCACTTCCGGAGCATGCCAGCGCCGCTCGCGCGGCGCCTCACCGGGGGAGGTTGCGTGGCGTGTAGAGGGTCACCGGGACCGGAGACGCATAGGGCGGTTCGAGCCCGCCAATGTCGGTGTGGCCGAAATGGTTCAGGATCACGTCGACGGCGAAGGCGGCCTGCTGGTCCGGGTTCTGGTCGAGCGCGAAGGTCATCCGGCCCTCGCGGAGCATCGGGATCGTGTAGGGCGTCAGCTCATGCCCGATGAAGAGCGGCGGTTCGCGGAAGAATTCCGGCGAGATCACCGCGCCGATCGCGCGGTTCCCGGCGCCGACGTTGTAGAGCGCATGGATGGGCGCGTGCCGCGGGATCGCGCGGCGGAGCAGGAGTTCCGAGGTTTCCGCGTCGTCGCCGCCGTCGAGAATCCCGGCGACCGTGAAGCCGCCGTGCCGGTCCAGTTCCTCCGAGAAGCCGCGGATTCGTGCCACATGCGACTGGATGCCGGGATGCGCGCGCAGGATCAGCACCGTGCCGCCGGCCGGCAGCATCCGCGTGAGCAGGAACCCCGCCGTCTGTCCGGCGACATGGTGATCCGTCCCCGCGTAGGCGAGCCGGGGCGTGCCGGGCAGGTCCGAGATCACGGTGACGACCGCCTTTCCGCGCGCTGTCACCTCGACGACCGCGTCGCGGATCGCGGGGTGCTCGGGGGCATAGACGACGACCGCCTCGCTTCGCGATCCCCGGATACGCATGGCGAGCGCGTCCGGGTCGTCGGAGCGCGGCACCGCGCGATGGATCACCACGGACCGGTCGACGCGTCGGGCGAGGCGCGCGAAGCTCTCGTTCATCCGTGCGATGAGCGACAGTTCCGGCCGGGGCAGGATCACCTCGATCCTGAGCGTCGGGCGGTAGGTGCCGGGCAGGCCCCGCCGGACCCCGAGGGCGCGGGCGGCGGTCACGATCTTCTCCGCCGTCTTCGCGCTGACGTTGCCGCGTTCGTTCAGCGCGCGATCGACCGTGGCAATGCCGACCCCGGCCTCGCGCGCGACATCCTCGAGCGTCGCCCGGTCGCGCGTCGTCACCCGGTTGCGCGTCGTCAGCTGGCCGGGCGTCGTCGCCTTGCGCGCCACTCCTGTCCTCCATCGCTCATCGAGGGCCATGATAGGCGCGGGGCGTCCTCCGAAAAAGGGGGCGGCCAGCGAGAGGCCGGCCGCCCAGGGGAGGATCTCAGTTGGTGGCCACGTATTTGTCCATGTTCGCAGGGGTCACGAGCTCGAACGGGATCCAGTTCTCGACCGGCACCTCCTCGCCGGCGATCAGCGCCTTGGCGGCCTCGACCGCGCCGACGCCCTGACCGGCCGCGTCCTGGAACACGGTGACCGCGAGATCACCCGCCGCCATCGCGGCGAGCGCGTCCTGCGTCGCGTCGATCCCGGCGACCTTGATGTCATCCTCGCCGGTGCCGACCGCGACGCCCGCCGCCTTCATCGCCTGGATCGCGCCGAGTGCCATCTCGTCGTTGTTGGAGATGATCGCGTCGAAGTCGTAGCCCGCCGAGAGCCAGTTGGTGGTGATGTCCATGCCCGAGGTCCGCATCCAGGTGCCGGGCTGCTCGTCGATGATCTCGATGCCGGAGCATTCGGGTGTCGCGAAGACGTCGCGCACGTCCTGGCTCCGCACCCGAGCCGCCTCGTAGGCGAGGTCGCCCATCAGGAGCAGCGTCTTGCCCTCGCCGCCGAGCAGGTCGCAGATCCCCTCGGCCTCGAGCCGACCGGAGTCGAGTTCGTTGGAGGCGACGAAGACCACCTTCTCCGGCAGCGAGGGTTCGATCGGCGGGCGGTTCACGTAGACGAGCGGGATGCCCGCGCCGGAGACGAGCTTCGTCATCTGCGTCGTCGCGGTCTGGTCGACGGGATGGATGATGATCGCATCGACACCCTTGGCGATGAAGTTCTCGACCTGGCTGAGCTGGCGCCCGATGTCGAGCGTCGCATCCTCGAAGCTCAGTTCGATTCCGTCGTCGCCGGCGTCGAGGTCGGTCATCGCCTCTCGCAGCACTGTGAGAAAGGTGTCGTCGAAGTTCGACATCGCGACCCCGATCTCCGCGGCCGGGGCGGCCGAGGCGATGAGCGTGGTGAGAAGCGCGCCGGCGCCGAGGTGCTTGTTCATGATCTTCCTCCCGATCCGATTGTCGAGGCGGCGGATCCCGCGCCCCTGCAATTCTGTTTGCTTTCCGTCGCACCTGATGTGGCGCGGTGAGCAGGTTGTGCCGCGAAAGCTGACCGCCCGCCACATCAGGACTGATGGAAAACCATCAGTTCCGATGTTTCGCCCGACCGCCCCGGGCCTCATGTTCCGACCGAGCCGCCGGCCCCGACCGACGGGAATCACGCGATCCGGGAGGAAGACTTGACGAAGGGTATCGCCATCATCGGCGCGGGCATGATCGGCGCCGCGCATGCGTCCGGATACCGGGCCCATCTGCCGCGCACCGGGCTCGACGCCCGGCTCGCGACCGTCTGCGACATGTCGGCGGACCAGGCGGGCGCGCTCGCCAGGGCCTGGGGCTTCGAGAAGACCGCGACCGACTGGCGCGAGGTGATCGACGATCCGGATATCGGTATCGTCTCGGTCTGCCTGCCGAACTTCCTGCATGGCGAGGTGGCCCGCGCCGCGCTCGAAGCCGGCAAGCACGTGCTCTGCGAGAAGCCGCTCGCGACCACGCTCCCCGATGCGCGGGCGACGCGTGACGCGGCGCGGGCGGCGGCGGGCGTCTCCGGCACCGTGTTCAACTACCGCCGGATCCCGGCGATCGCCGACATCCGCGCGCGGGTCGCCGCCGGTGAGCTTGGCGATCCGGTGCAGATCACCGTCTTCTACCAGTGCGACTACGCCGCCGATCCGATGCTGCCGCACAGCTGGCGCTACGAATTCGAGCGCGCGGGCCCCGGCGCGCTGCTCGATGTCGGCACGCACGCGGTCGATCTCGCGCGCTTCATCATGGGCGATGTCGCGGAGGTGACGGGCGCGGTTGCGACCATCTCGATCAAGGAGCGGTTCCTGCCAGCCGAGGCGACGGTGGGCCACGGCCATGCCGCGCTTTCCGACAGGACCGCGAAGGTCGAGAACGACGACGTGACCTCGGCGCTGCTGCGCTTCGGGAGCGGCGCGCAGGGCTTCGTCACCGCTTCCCGCGTCGCGGTCGGAACCGGAAACCGGGTTCAGGTCGAGGTCTTTGGCACCAAGGGCACGGCACGATTCACCAACGAGACGCCGTCGCATTTCGACCTCGCGATCATGGACGGCGCCGGACCAGCGCCCTTCACCCGTATGCTGAACCGTCCGTCCTCGCCCGGCGTCGGCGCGCTCGCGGCCGTGCCGCACGACCTCGTGCCTGTCGGCTACGCGGAATCCTTCGGCTTCATGATCCACGAGTTCCTGACCGCGGTGGCCGAGGGCCGTCCCTTCGGGAACGGTTCGATCGAGGATGGCTACCGCGCCGCGCAGGTGCTCGACGCGATCCACCGGGCCGCGACAACCAATGCCCCCGTGGCAATCGACTGCCGGGATTGAAGCGATGAAGATCGGATTGAACACCGACAGCCTCGGCGCGCTCTCGCTCGAAGCGACGCTCGATACCGCCGCCGATCTCGGCCTCGATACCGTCGAATTCGGCCTCGGCGGTTGGAGCTCGGCGCCGCATCTCGACATCGCTGAACTCCTCGGCTCGGCACCGGCGCGCGACCGGCTGGCGGGCATGCTGCGCGAGCGGGGCCTGGCGATTTCGGCGCTCAACGCCTCCGGCAATCCGCTGCATCCGGGCGCGATCGGCCCGGCGGATGCGAAGCTCGCGCATGACGCGGTGGAGCTTGCGAAGCTCCTCGGCGTCTCCCGCGTCATCATGATGTCGGGTCTGCCGGGCGGCGGGCCGGAGGAGAAGACGCCGAACTGGATCACCTCTTCCTGGCCGCTGGAGGCGATGGAGATCGTCGAGTGGCAATGGGCCGAGCGGGTGATCCCGTTCTGGCGCGAGCTCGCCCGCGCGGGCGAGGCGGCGGGCGTGCGCTTCTGCGTCGAGAACCACGGGCGGCAGTGCGTCTACAACATCGAGAGCTATTTCCGGCTGCGCGAGGCTATCGGCCCCGCCGTGGGCATGAACTTCGACCCCAGCCACCTGATCTGGATGGGCGGCGATCCGGTCGCGGCGATCGAGGTGCTCGGCGCCGAGCACATCTATCATTTCCACGGCAAGGACACCCGGATCGAGCCCGAAGCCCGCGTCAACGGCACGCTCGACGTGAAGCACGTGACCCCGGTCGTCGGCCGGACCTGGAACTTCGTGCCGCTCGGCCATGGCCTCTCGCGCCGGGGCTGGCTCGAGGTCGTCATGGCGCTCCGGGCCGCGGGCTACGACGACGTGATCTCGATCGAGAACGAGGACTACACGCTCGAAACCCGGGCCGCGATCGGGGAAAGCGTCGACACGCTTCGCTTCGCCATCGCCGAGACCGAACGCCGGCGCGCCGGCTGACCCCGAACCAAGGACCATTTCCATGACCATCGAAGCCGTCCGCTGGGGCATCCTCGGCGCCGCCCGCATCGCCGAGGGCGCCGTCCTGCCCGGCATGGTGAAGAGCCCCGATTGCGCGCCGGTCGCGCTCGCGGCGCGCGACGAGACGCGCGCCCGTGTCATGGCCGACAGGTTCGGCATCGCGCGCGCCTACGGCTCCTACGACGCGCTCCTCGCCGATCCGGAGGTCGAGGCGGTCTATGTGGCGCTGCCGAACCATCTCCATGTCGAATGGGTGGCGAAGGCGGCGGCGGCCGGCAAGCATGTGCTGGTCGAGAAACCGATCGCGCTCACCCGCGCCGATCTCGCGGCGCTCGACGGGCTCGACCCGGAGCTCAAGGTCGCCGAGGCCTTCATGGTGCGCCACCAGCCGCGCTGGCAGGCGCTTCGCGCGAAGATCGCCTCCGGTGACCACGGCGCGCCGCGCACGGTCTCGAGCCTGCTTTCCTTCATGATGACCAACGCCGACGACTTCCGCGCCCGTCCGGAATGGGGCGGCGGCGCGGTCTACGATCTCGGCTGCTACACCGCGATGGCGGCGCGCTTCCTCTTCGGCCGCGAGCCGGAGCGCGCGCTCGCCACCTGCGAACGCGACGCCCGCGGCATCGACATGTTCTCGAGCGTGATCCTCGACTTCGGCGGCGGCGCGCATGCGATCTTCGCGGTATCGCTCGCCCAGGCCTCGGCGCAGACGCTGCAGGTCGTCTGCGAACGCGCCTTCATCGAATTGCCGAAAGCCTATGTGCCGTCGCGGACCGAGCCGAACCTGATTCATGTCGACCTCTCGGCCGATCACGCGAAATCCGACCTCACGACGCTGAGCTTCGACGCGCTCGACCAGTACGAGGCCGAGGTGACGAATTTCGCCAGGGCGGTCCGCGGCGAGGAGGCGCCGTTCTACGGGCTCGACGACGCCCGCGCCAACATGGCCTGCGTCGACGCGATCTTCGCCTCGGCCGCTTCGGGCACTTGGGCCTCCGTATATCGGAGCCCGGGGGCCTGAGAGATGACCGTGGGCCTCGCCCTGATCGGCGCCGGCCGCATCGCCCGTGTCCGCGCCGGCGCCATCGCCGGCGATCCGGACGCGGAACACGCCGTCGCAGACGCCTGCCCGAACCCGCCACGCTCGCGGCGGCCCACAGTGCGAAGGCTTCCGACGTCGCCGGGATCGCCGCCGCCCCGGGGCATCACCGCCGAGCTGGTCTGCGCGCCCACCGACACCCACGCCGAGCTGATCGAGACCTCAGGGCCGGCAAGCATGTCTTCTGCGAAAAGCCGGTCGATCTCGACATCGCCCGCGCCGCGGACGTCGTCGCCATCGCTTCGAGACCGGCGGCGAGGTCCGCGCAGGTATCACTCGCCGGATACGCTGCTACAAGGCCAAGAGGCCTCACTCGTCCCTCGGCGGCGGAGTGCTGGACGAGGCCATACTGGCCTCGCCCCGGGGATCGAGGCGGCGGCAAGCGGGTGACATGAGCTTGGCCAGCCGCAAAACTGTCCACCGGCCGGGGAACACCTCAATGGGCTCCTGACCACGGGCGCGCGAAGGCATAGGATGCGTGGCGTCTGTAATAGGCGTGGGAGGCGGGTTTGGCATTCTCGGGGCGGGAGGTGGTGGTGATCGGCGCGGGGATCGCCGGGATGGCGGCGGCCGCGGCGCTGGCGCTGAAGGGGGCGCGCGTGCGCGTACTGGAACAGGCGCCCGCGCTCGGCGAGGTTGGCGCCGGCTTGCAGGTCGGGCCGAACGGGGTCGCGGTTCTGGAGGCGCTGGGGCTCCGCGACGCGGGCGCCGCGCACGCCAGCGCGCCGGAGGCGGTCGAGCTTCGCGACCGGGATGGCTCCCTGGTCGCACGGGTGCCGATGGGCGCCGATGTGCTCGCGCGCCATGGCCGACCATACTGGCAACTGCACCGCGCCGATCTTCTCGCCCTGCTCGAAGGCGCGGCGAAGGTGGCGGGCGTCCGGATCGAGACCGGTGTCAGGGTGGCGCGGGTCGTTCCCGGAGCCGCCACAGGCGGGGCCCCGGGGGCGCGGCCGAAGCTCTGGACCGAGGCGGGCGCGAGCCTCGACGCCGATCTGATCGTCGCCGCCGATGGCGCGCGCTCGCGGACCCGGGCGCATGTGTTCGGCGGCGGCGTGCCGCGCTACGCGGGCTCCGTCGCCTGGCGGGCGCTCGTGCCCGCCGAGCGGCTGGAGCGGCCGCATCCGGAGATCGCCCGCGTGGTCATGGGGCCGGGGCGGCATGTGGTGAGCTATCCGCTGCGGGGCGGGAGCCTCGTGAACCTGGTCGCGATCGAGGAACGCGAACGCGGCGCCGAGGACGGCTGGATGAGGGCGGGCGATCCCGCGGAACTCCGCGCGGCCTTCGCGGGATGGGCGCCGGATGTCACCGACCTGCTCGGGGCGGTCGATTCCGTATTCGTCTGGGGGCTGCACGATCACGAGCCGCTGCCGACATGGGCGCGCGGCGGCGTGGTGATGATCGGCGATGCCTGCCATCCGATGCTGCCCTTCCTCGCGCAAGGCGCGGGGATGGGGCTCGAGGACGCCTGGGTTCTGGCTCATGAACTCGACGTGGCCGGGGACATCACGAGCGGCCTCGCCGGTTTCGTGAACCGGCGCCGCGAGCGGGCCGAGCGGGTCCAGCGCGCGGCGGCGGCGAATGGCCGGATCTACCACCTCTCGACGCCGGGCGTGCGGCAGGCGGCGCATCTCGGACTCGGGCTCCTGTCGCGGCTGGCGCCCGGGCGGCTGCTCGGCCGGTTCGACTGGCTCTATGGCGAGGATGTGACCGCCGGTTGATCCCGCGTCAGGCGGCGAGGTCGATCCAGACCGGCACGTGGTCGGATGGCTTCTCGCGCCCGCGCACATGGCTGTCGACGCCGCAGGCGGTCAGGAGATCGGCGGCGGCGGGCGTGAGCAGCAGGTGGTCGATCCTGATGCCGTGGTTCTTCGGCCAGGCGCCGGCCTGATAGTCCCAGAAGGTGTAGATGCCCGGATGCGCGTCGGTCGCACGCAGGGCGTCGGTGAAGCCGAGGTTCAGGATCCGCTGATAGGCGGCGCGGGTCGGCGGCAGAAAGAGCGCGTCCTTCTCCCAGATCCTCGGGTCCCAGCAATCCTTCGTCGACGGGATCACGTTGTAGTCGCCCGCCAGAACCGCGCAGGTCTCCTCGGCGAGCAGCGCGCTCGCGCGGGCGCGCAGGCGTTCCATCCAGGCGAGCTTGTAGTCGTATTTGGGCCCCGGCGCCGGATTGCCGTTCGGCAGGTAGAGCCCGCAGACCCGAACGGCGGTCTCGCCGATGACGGTGGCCTCGATCCAGCGCGCCTGTTCGTCGGTGTCGTAGCCCGGCAGGCCGCGGGTGATGTCCTCGATCGGCAGGCGCGAGAGGATCGCCACGCCGTTGAAACCCTTCTGGCCGTGGGTCTCGATCGCATAGCCCAGTTCCTCGACCTCGAGCCGGGGAAAGCCGTCGTCGACCGTCTTGATCTCCTGCAGGAGCACGACATCGGGCTTCGCCTCCTTGAGCCAGTCGAGCAGGGCGATGATACGGGCGCGCACGCCGTTGATGTTGAAGGTCGCGATTTTCATGGCCGGGACGCTAGACGCGCGGCGTGCCGGGAGCAAGCGCCGTTCACGGGTGTTCGACGATCCGCGCCGCAGATCGCCGCCCTATATCGAGAAGCTGGTGCCGCAGCCGCAGCTCGAGGTTGCGTTCGGATTGTTGATGACGAAGCGCGCGCCGATCAGCTCGTCGGCGAAATCGATCTCGGCGTCGGCGAGGAAGGGCAGGCTCACCGGATCGATCAGCACGGCGTCGCCGTCCTTCTCCAGGACCAGATCGTCGGTCTCGGCCGAATCCTCGAGCCGGATCTCGTACTGGAATCCCGAACAGCCGCCGCCTTCGACCGCGACGCGGAGGAACTTGCGGGGGTTGCCCTCGTTGATTTCGCTCAGCCGGGCGAAGGCCCGGTCGGTGACGCGTGGTGGAATGGCAAGCTGCATCTTTCGACCCAAACTGCGATGCGGTATCGAATGGAAAGGTAGGCGCGGGACCGGCGCCCGACAAGACCCGGAGCGCGCATCACATGACCGCACCCTATGCGACCCGTCCGGAGGCGAGCCGGGGGCGGCTCTACCCCGAGGAAGGCTCGACGCATCGGTCCGCCTTTCAGCGCGACCGCGACCGGATCATCCATTCCTCGGCCTTCCGGCGGCTGAAGCACAAGACGCAGGTCTTCGTGGAGCACGAGGGCGACTACTACCGGACCCGGCTCACCCATTCGATCGAGGTCGCGCAGGTCGCGCGGACGGTCGCCCGCACGCTCGGGCTCAACGAGGAACTGGCCGAGGCGGTGGCACTCGCCCATGACCTCGGGCATCCGCCCTTCGGCCATACCGGCGAACACGAGCTGCAGGAGCTGATGGAGCCGCATGGCGGCTTCGACCACAACGCGCAGGCCCTGAAGATCGTGACGCGGCTCGAGGCGCATTACGCCGATTTCGACGGGCTGAACCTCACCTGGGAGACGCTCGAGGGGATCGCCAAGCACAACGGTCCGGTGACGGGGGATCTGCCCTTCGCGCTCACCCAGTACGCGACGCTGCAGGATCTGGAACTGCATACCCATGCGAGCGCCGAGGCGCAGGTGGCGGCGATCTCCGACGACATCGCCTATAACAACCACGATCTCGCCGACGGGCTGCGCGCCGGGCTCTTCACGCTCGACGACCTGAAGGCGCTGCCGCTCATCGGGGCCTGCGTGGAGGACGTGGACCGGCGCTGGCCCGGGCTGGAGCCCGGACGGCGCGAGCACGAAGCGCTGCGGCGCTTCTTCGGTCTGCTGGTGGAGGACGTGCTGGCCGAGAGCCGGCGGCTGATCGCCGAGGCGAACCCGGCGAGTTCGGAGGCGGTGCGGATGCTGGGCCGGCCGGTCATCCGCTTCTCGAAGCCGACCTTCGAGCGGCTGAAGGAGATCCGCGGCTTCCTCTATCACCGCATGTACCGGCACTGGACGGTGCAGCGGATGCGGCGCAAGGCGAAACTCGTGGTGCGGGAGCTGTTCGATCTCTTTACCACGGGGCCCGAACTGATGCCCGAAGGCTGGAACCTTTGCGCCAGTCTCGATCCGACGGAGCGGGCGCGGGTGGTCGCCGATTACATCGCCGGGATGACCGACCGTTTCGCGCTGCAGGAGCATCGCAAGCTGACCGACCCGATGGTGAAGGGGTAGCGTCAGAGGATGAAATCGCCCGCCGTGAGGGCCTGGACACCGTCGAGGCGGATCGAGAAATCCGCGCGGCCGTCCCCGTCCGTGTCGCCGGCGACATAGGTGCCGGAGGGTTTCGCGAAGGCCCGCAACTCGCCCGCCTTGTCGGAAAAGCTCGCCGCGCCGATGAACCGGAAGTCCTGATCGCCGCGCTTCTCCTCGTTCGCGTCGACATGGCCGAGGTTGATCCTGTCCTCGCGCGGCACGAAGTCGACGATCGTGTCCCGGCCGGCCGCCTCGGCGAGCGAGTCCGAGACCTTGTGGAAGATGAACTCGTCCTCGCCGCCGCCGCCGATCAGGGTATCGGCGCCCGCGCCGCCGAGCAGCCGGTCGAATCCCGGCCCGCCCTTGATGAGATCCGCGCCGTCGCCGCCGCGCAGCGTGTCATGGCCGGAGCCACCGAGAATCCTGTCCGCGCCACCATCGCCCGAGATCAGGTCCGCGCCCTTGTTCCCGCGCAGCCGGTCGGCGCCGTCACCGCCCGAGATCCGGTCCCGGCCCTCGTAGCCTGCGAGATCCTCGGCGCCGGCGCCGCCGTCGAGCGCGAAACCGAGCCGGACCGAGACGGTATCGTCCCTGGCGAAGGGCAGGGCGTCGAGGTTGAGGAAGAGCGTGTCGGCGTCGAAGCTGACCTCATTCGCGGTGATGCCGGAGGTGGTCTGGTCCGCGACGAGTTCCGCGTCGATGATCCTCGCCCGGGTATTGCCGGTCAGCGTGTCGAAGGTGAGCGCGAAGCCGTTGAAGGCGCCCTTGCCCGTCACATCGACGAAAACGCCCGCTTCCTCGGAGAGCACGCGCGCGATCACCCGGCCGCCGACGACATCGATCGAGGCCGGGACGACCAGCGCATCCGCCGTGGTATCCCAGGCGCTGACGTCGGCGAACTCGACCTTCGAAAGCGAGAGCGTCGCCGTCGCCTCGCGCGCGATCGGGTCGGCGCGGGTCGGCGCGAGAATCGAGAGCCGCGCCCTGGTGCCTGTCAGCATGCGTGATCGCTCCGGTTGGTCATCCGCGCGGCAACCTGACGAGGAAGGGTTCACGGGTGGTTAAGAGCGCGGGTCCGGGTGCCGGGGCGGCGTGCCAGGTCTGGGCGCCTGGATCTGGGCGCCGGGTCGGGAATTGTTAACCGTGATCCACGAATTTGACCCCGCGAGATCAGCGGAGGCGGAGGGTCGGATGAGCCGGGACGAGAGAAATTTCGGCTTCTCGGAGGAAGCCCTCCGGAGCCTCGCCGATTTCGACCGACGCCTGCCACCGGTGGAGGTCTATGCCCGCGACCCGGGCTCGGAGCGGGCGCCACGGCCCCGCGAGGCCTTCGGCGCGCGGCCCGAAACGGACCACAGGCCGCATTACTGGGGCCACCGGGAGCGGCTGCGCCAGCGCTTTCTCGAAGGCGGGCACGCGGCGATGCCGGAATACGAGCTGCTCGAGATGGTGCTCTTCAACGCCATCGGCCGGATCGATGTGAAGCCGCTCGCGAAGACGCTGCTCGCGACCTTCGGCGATCTCAACGGGGTGATCGCGGCGAGCGAGCCCCGGCTCACGCGGGTTCCGGGCGTCACGCCGAAGGTCTGGTTCCAGTTGCGCTTGTTCGAGGCGATTTCGCACCGGATGGCGCGGGCGAAGGTGATGCGGCGCGAGATCATCGGCTCGTGGGACGCGCTCATGAGCTATTGCAAGACCGTGATGGCCTATCGCGAGACCGAGCAGTTCCGCATCCTGTTTCTCGACACGAAGAACACGCTGATCGCCGACGAGGAACAGGCGAAGGGCACGGTGAACCACGTCCCGGTCTATCCGCGCGAAGTGGCGAAACGGGCGCTGGAGCTTGGCGCCACCGCGATCATCCTGGTGCATAACCACCCCTCCGGCGATCCGACGCCGAGCCGGGCCGATGTCGACATGACCGCCCAGATCGAGACCGCCTGCGGCGCGATCGGCGTCCAGGTTTTCGACCATGTGATCATCGGCAAGGAGGAGGACGCGTCCTTCCGGAGCCTCGGCCTGCTCTGACGGGACCGGAGCACGGATCGGAGTCGCGGTCGGCAGCCGTCAGGCCAGCGCCGGGTCGGCCCGGATCGAGGCCAGGCGGTGCTGGTCCACGAGGTAGCGGTCAAGCAGCGGCAGCGTCGCGCCGCCGAGCGCGCGGGCGGCCGGTCCGAGGCTGCCGGGCTCGACCGCCGGGCACTGGATGCCCGAAAGGTCCATGCCGCCGAGCGCCCCGGCCACGCCCTCGATCAGCCGGGTCTGGATCGCCGGGGGCATGGCGCCGTCGATCACCGCCGCCTCGATGTCGATCACCGCGCCCGCGACGGCGACCGCCGCGGCGATGCCGCGGGACGCCTGATCGAGCCAGGCGTCCAGATGCTCGCCGAAGCCGGACCAGTCGGCCCCGGGATCGTAGAGTGGCTTCGTGTCGTGGCCCGCGGCCCTGAGCCGCCGTTCCAGCACGACGAGCGACGCCTGGTGGATCAGCTGCTCCGTGCCGCCATCCGTCCTCGGCACCGGCATCGAGCCCACGGCCGCCGCGTTGCCCGAGCGGCCGGCGTAGAGCCCGCCGTCGATCACCAGCCCGCCGCCGATGAAGGCGCCGATGTAGAAATAGATGAAGTCGCGCAGCATTCCCTGCCGGCCGAAGACGAGTTCCGCGCCGCAGGCGGCGGTCGCGTCGTTCTGCAGATAGACCGGATAGGGCAGGGCGCGCCCGACCTCGGCCCTGAGGTCGAGCTGGCGCCAGAGGTCGAGTTCCTCCGGCGGCGCGCCGACCGCCTCGGCCCATTCCCAGAGCAGGAAGGGCATCGCAAGCCCGACGCCGGCGATACGGCCCGTCCTCGCCCCGAGGAGTTTCTCGCAGGCGCCGACCCCTTCCCGGATGGTCTCGATCGCCTGGCCCGGAGTCGGATAGGCGTAGGTCTCCACCTCCCGGTGCCGGATATTGCCCGCGAAATCGACGAGCACGAGATCGAGGCTCCGCCGGCCGATCTTCACTCCGATGAAGTAGGCGCCGTCCGGATCGAGCGAGAGCGGCACCGAGGGCTGGCCGACACGGCCCCGCCTGGGTTCGCCCCGGCGGAGCAGGTGCTCCGCCTCGAGCGCGCGCATGATGACGGAGACGGTCTGCGCGGAGAGGCCGGTCAGCCGCGCGATGTCGGTCTTGGCGAGCCGGCCATGCGCGCGCACCAGCGTCAGCACCAGCCGCTCGTTGAAGGCGCGCATCCCCGCCTGATTGGTCCCACGCCGTTCGGGCGCGAGCGTTGCCTCGCGTACGCTCTGGTTCATGGCAGTTTCCCCCGGGGGCCGTCCGGTGCTCTGACCGGTTCATTCGCCCAGCCTAGCGCCAAATAATAAATCAGAGTGATTTATTTATTGACAGACTCGCGGGAATCGGCTTTCCTGCCTGCCAAGCCGGGCGGGATCGACCCGGCTGCCTGTGGGAGGAGATTTGAGTATGACATTCGGAACCCTCAAAGGGGGGCTGCTGGCCGCCGCGGCGCTTGGTGCGATGGTGGCCCAGGCGCAGGCGCAGGACATCAGCGCCTGCCTGATCACCAAGACGGACACCAACCCGTTCTTCGTGAAGATGAAGGAAGGCGCGGTCGCCAAGGCCGGAGAACTCGGCGTCGGGCTCAAGACCTACGCGGGCAAGTTCGAGGGCGACAACGAAAGCCAGGTGCAGGCGATCG
The DNA here is from genome assembly GCF_047275745.1 of Amaricoccus sp. W119. NCBI lineage: Bacteria > Pseudomonadati > Pseudomonadota > Alphaproteobacteria > Rhodobacterales > Paracoccaceae > Amaricoccus > Amaricoccus sp. W119. The sequence goes on from NZ_JBKQWU010000044.1 coordinate 16,086, forward strand.
AGACCTGCATCGCCGACCAGGCGAAGGGCATCCTGATCGTGCCGACGGATTCGAGCGGCATCGTCGACTCGGTCAAGCGCGCGCGCGACGCGGGCCTTCTCGTCATCGCGCTCGACACCCCGCTGGAACCGGCCGACGCCGCCGATGCGACGCTCGCGACGGACAATTTCGAGGCGGGCCGGCTTATTGGTGAATGGGCCAAGGGCACGCTCGGCGACGCGGCGGCGGATGCGCGCATCGCCTTCCTCGACCTCCTGCCGTCGCAGCCGACCGTGGACGTGCTGCGCGACCAGGGCTTCATGACCGGCTTCGGCATCGAGACCAACAACGTCGGCGTGATCGGCGACGAGGACGATCCGCGCATCGTCGGACATGACATCACCAACGGCACCGAGGAGGGCGGCCGCACGGCGATGGAGAACCTGCTGCAGCAGGACCCGATGATCAACGTCGTCTACACGATCAACGAACCCTCCGCCGCCGGCGCCTACGAGGCGCTGAAGTCGCTTGGGCGCGAGAGCGATGTCACCATCGTCTCGGTCGATGGCGGCTGCCCGGGCGTGACCAACGTGTCCGAAGGCGTGATCGGCGCCACCTCGCAGCAGTATCCGCTGCTGATGGCCTCGATGGGGATCGAGGCGATCAAGGCCTTCGCCGACACGGGCGAGCTTCCCGCCAAGACCGAGGGCAAGGAATTCACCGATACCGGTGTGACGCTCATCACCGACAAGCCCGTCGAAGGCGTCGAGTCGATCGACTCGGCCGAGGGGCTGGAGAAGTGCTGGGGCTGATCCGGCCTTGAGGCGGGGGCGGGGCATCCGGCCCGCCCCCGCCTTTCGGAAACGAGGCGCGAGCGCCGCGAACAATGATCTGAAAATCACGACAACCGCGGGCGCGGGCCCGCCGCCAGGACCATGGGGGGGAACCGATGGCCGATGCGAAGACCCAGTCGACTCAGGACTACGAGAGCGTCCTGAAGGACAGCGCGACCGATGTCGCCTCCTTCGATCGCCATCAGAAGAGCTTCCTCGAAAAGGCGCAGCATATCCTGCACGGCAATCCGGCCTTCGTGCCGCTGATCGTGCTCGTGCTCTCGCTCGTGCTCTTCGGCGCGCTGCTCGGCTCGAAATTCTTCTCCGCCTTCACGCTGACCCTGATCCTTCAGCAGGTGGCGATCACCGGCATCGTGGGCGCGGCGCAGACGCTCGTCGTCATCACGGCGGGGATCGAGCTCTCGGTGGGCGCGATCATGGTGTTCACCTCGGTGATCATGGGGCAGTTCACCTTCCGCTACGGCATTCCCGCGCCGATCTCGATCCTCTGCGGTTTCGCCATGGGGGCGGCGATCGGCTATATCAACGGCTTCCTCGTCGCGCGGGTGAAGCTGCCGCCCTTCATCGTCACGCTCGGCATGTGGCAGATCGTGCTGGCGGCGAACTACCTCTATTCGCGCAACGAGACGATCCGGAGCCAGGACATCACCGCCGAGGCGCCGCTGCTTCAGCTCTTCGGCGGGCAGGTCCGGATGGGCGGCGCCGTCTTCACCTATGGCGTGATCGCGATGATCCTGCTGGTGCTCGTGCTGAACTACGTGCTGACGCAGACCGCCTGGGGCCGGCATGTCTATGCGATCGGCGATGACCCGGACGCGGCCGAACTCGCCGGCGTGAAGGTCGAGAAGACGCTGATCTCGGTCTATACGATCTCGGGCCTCATCTGCGCGCTGGCGGGCTGGGCGCTGATCGGCCGCATCGGCTCGGTCTCGCCGACGGCGGGGCAGCTTGCGAACATCGAATCCATCACCGCCGTGGTGATCGGCGGCATCTCGCTCTTCGGCGGCCGCGGCTCGATCCTCGGCATGCTCTTCGGGGCGCTCATCGTCGGCGTCTTCGCCCTCGGCCTGCGCCTGCTCGGGACCGACCCGCAGTGGACCTACCTGCTGATCGGCCTGCTCATCATCTTCGCGGTCGCCATCGACCAGTGGATCCGGAAAGTCGCGGGGTAAGCACGATGACTGTGGACAACATCCTGACTGGGCGCGGCCTCGTGAAGCGCTATGGGCGGGTCACCGCGCTCGACAACGCCGATTTCGAGCTTCGCCGGGGCGAGATCCTCGCGGTGATCGGCGACAACGGCGCCGGCAAGTCGAGCCTCATCAAGGCGGTCTCGGGGGCGGTCGTTCCCGACGAGGGCGAGATCCATCTCGACGGGGAGAAGGTCCAGTTCGCCTCGCCGATGCATGCGCGGGAGGCGGGGATCGAGACGGTCTACCAGAACCTCGCCGTGTCGCCCGCGCTCTCGATCGCCGACAACATGTTCATGGGCCGCGAGCTTCGCCGCCCCGGCTTCATGGGCAAGTACCTCCGGATGCTCGACCGGCCGGCGATGGAGAAATTCGCGCGCCAGAAGCTGTCGGAACTCGGGCTGCTCACCATCCAGAACATCAACCAGGCGGTCGAGACGCTTTCGGGGGGTCAGCGGCAGGGCGTCGCGGTCGCGCGGGCCGCGGCCTTCGGCTCGAAGGTCGTCATCCTCGACGAGCCCACGGCGGCGCTCGGGGTGAAGGAAAGCCGCAAGGTGCTGGAGCTGATTCAGGACGTGCGAAGCCGAGGGCAGTCGATCGTGCTCATCAGCCACAACATGCCGCATGTCTTCGAAGTGGCGGATCGCATCCACGTGCATCGGCTGGGCCGGCGGCTCTGCGTCGTCGATCCGAAGGAATGCACCATGTCGGACGCGGTCGCCTTCATGACGGGCGCGAAGATGCCGCCCGAGGAGGCGATCGCCGCCTGATCCGCCGGATGAGCGGTAATCCGCCGTTCGTCTTCAATCCTGCGAGACAGACCTTGACGGCCCGCCGAGAGATTCGCTCGGCGGGCCGCATCCTGCTCGGACGAGAGCCCGGGACGGGGCTGGACGACGCCCGCGCCCCCGCGAGCCAAGCCGAAACCCCGGAACGGGCCGGAGCGGCACCGGAAGATTTAATGCTGCGAACGCAGTGGATTGGCGACCGTTCCGGATGTGGCAGCACTTCCGGTCGTGGGCGGGATACCGCGGCCAACCGCGTCCCGGAACAGATTGCTATTGATTTGTATTGGCCATGTCTGGAATAAACCTCATTGCATTCGACGTGCGAAAGCGCCGACGCTTGTGAGTGTCGTTGAGTTCCGAGTTTGGCGCGCGGGCTTCCTGCCCGGCGACGGATGGCCTACCCGTCCGCTTCACGGCGGGCGGCGCCGTTGGCGGGTGTCCGTAATCTCGAACACCCGCCTTGGCGGCAACCATGGCGACCAATTGTGTGAGGGGTGGGGTGGTCGCCAGGGCCCCGTGATCTCTCTGGTGCAGCGATCACGGGGCTATTAACCGCGAGGTTGGGGCGGCGCGCAACAGCTTTAATTTCGCGCCTCCCCGCCGAGCCGCCGCCAGAGCCGCTTCCGGAGCCATTTTGTCGTCTTCCGAGCGCTTTCTTGATCGCAAAGCGCGTAGTGACAACGAAAATTTCCCGTTTTGTTTCAATCTATTACAATTCTGTTGCCGATGGGCAACGCTCGGGCATTTTCCGTTTTACCCCCTTTTTGGCAAGAATCCGCCGATCTCCGTGAGGTCCGATCCAGCGCATCCAAAGCGCCTCGGAAGGGCCCTCGCGGAGCTCGCGGGGCGGGGCGCGGCGAGCTTCGCGCCGGGGTGAGTCGCGGCACCGCGGCGGCCGCCCGGCGGAGGGGACGCCGGTGCCCGCGGGCCGGGTCGGCGGTGGTTTCTTTCGCCCTTCTGTCGGGCGCGCGGAACCGCTAGAACCGGCCAGCCCGGACACCGCCGGGCGAAGGTGCCGGGGCGGCCAAGCCGTCCGGGGGATCAGGGGACCCGGCGGTCCCGAGTTGGGGACCGACGATGGCCGAACCGATGTCCGTCATTCTGGTCGCGATGCTCGCCGCCTTCCTGGTCGGCATGTCGAAGGGCGGCCTGCCGGCGGTCGGCGCGGTGGCCGTGCCGCTGATGGCGCTCGTCATGTCGCCGATGCTGGCGGCCGCGCTGCTCCTGCCGATCTTCTGCGCCACGGATCTCGTCGGACTCTGGCTCTACCGGAAGCTCTATTCCGCCCGCAATCTCGCGATCCTGATCCCGGCCGGCATCCTCGGGGTCGCGATCGGCTGGGCGGTCGCGGCGCATATCTCGGATGTCTTCGTCGGCATGCTGGTCGGCCTGACCGGGATCGGCTTCTGCCTCAGGATCTGGCTCGGGTCGCGGCGTGGGCCGGCGAAGCCGCGGCCGGCGGATCTGCCAGGCGGGGTGTTCTGGGGCACGCTCATGGGATTCACGAGCTTCGTCAGCCACGCGGGCGCGCCGCCGTTCCAGATGTACGTGCTGCCGCAGAAGCTCGAGAAGCTCGCCTTCGCCGGCACGGCGACCATCACCTTCGCCGTCATCAACGCGGTGAAGATCATCCCCTACTGGCAGCTCAACTCGTTCTCCGCTGTCGACTCGAACCTCGCGCTTCTCGTGCTGCCGGTCGGGATCGCGGGCACCTACGCCGGGGCGAAGCTCACCCGGATCATCCCGGACGGGCTCTTCTTCCGGCTGGTGCACATCACGCTGTTCCTGATCTCGCTGAAGCTCGTCGGCGACGCGCTTCTCGCTTTCGCCCGGGGGTGACCGGGTGCCAATGTCGCGCGCGCTCTGGATCACCGGACCGGGACGAGCCGAGTTGCGCGAGACACCGGCGGGCACGGGCGGAGTCGGTACTGGCGAGGTGAGGGCGCGCGCGCTCTTCGGCGGGATCAGCCGCGGTACCGAGGCGCTGGTCTTGCGGGGCGGCGTGCCGGAGAGCGAGTGGGAGCGGATGCGCGCGCCGCTCCAGGAGGGTGATTTCCCGTGGCCGGTGAAATACGGCTACGCGACGGTCGCGCGCGTGACGGAAGGGCCGGATCACCTCGTCGGCCGGATCATCTTCGCGCTCGCTCCGCATCAGGACATCCTCACGCTGCCCGCCGCCATGGCCATGCCGGTGCCCGAACGGGTGCCACCCGAACGCGCGGTGCTGGCGGCCAACATGGAGACCGCGCTCAATGTGGTCTGGGACGCGGGCGCGGGGCCGGGGGACCGGATCGTGGTGATCGGCGCCGGCGCGGTCGGCGCGCTCGCGGCCTGGCTCTGCGCCTGGCTGCCCGGCGCGGAGGTCACGCTGATCGACGTGAACCCGGATCGCGCCGCGCTCGCCGCCGCCCTCGGCTGCCGGTTCGCAGCGCCCGGGGACGCCCCCGACGCCGCGGATATCGCGATCCACGCCAGCGCGACCGCCGCGGGGCTCGCCACGGCGCTCGGAGCGGTCGGGACCGAGGGGCTGGTGGTGGAGGCGAGCTGGTACGGCACGCGGCCTGTCGAGATCGTGCTCGGCGGTGCCTTTCACGCCGGCAGGACGCGGATCGTCTCCAGTCAGGTCGGCGCGGTCGCGCCCTCGCGCCGGCCACGCTGGTCGCGCGCGCGCCGTCTCGCCAAGGCGCTCGAACTTCTCGCCGATCCGGCGCTCGACGCGCTCATCACCGGCGAGACCGATTTCGCGGATCTCGCCACGCGCTATGCTGCGATCCTCGAAGACCCGGGAACCCTCTGTCACCGGGTCCGTTATCCGCCGGAGGGAGGTATCTGATGTTCGCCGTTGAAGTCAGGGACCATATCATGGTCTCGCACAGCCTGCCGTCGCCCACCTTCGGGCCCGCCCAGGGCATGCATGGCGCGACCTTCGTCGTCGATGCCGCGTTCTTCGCCGATGAACTCGACCGGGAAGGCATCGTCGTCGATATCGGCCTCGCGACCGAGGCGCTCGGCGAGACGCTCGCGCCGCTGCGCTACGCCAATCTCGACGAGACCCCTGCCTTCGCCGAGCGGTTCACGACCACCGAGGTCCTGTGCAAGCATATCTTCGACGGACTCGCCACCGCGGTCCGGCATGAGCGGCTGAGGGACCATGGCCGGCTCATCAGGATCCGGGTGACGCTTCACGAGAGCCATGTCGCCCGCGCCTGGTACGAAGGTGCGCTGTGAGGGGACCTCTGGGTTTCATGGTTCCCGGCGATCTCGACACCCCGACCGGCGGATACGGCTATGACCGGCGGCTGATCGCGGAACTCGGCGCGCTCGGCTGGAAGGTGAGCCTCCTCGGCCTTTCAGGCCGCTTTCCCGAGGCGGGACCCGAGGAACGGGCCGAGGTCGCCGCGCGCCTCGCCGCCTGGCCCGACGGGGCGCCGGTCCTGATCGACGGGCTGGCCTTCGGGGCGGCGCCGGACGCGATGGCGCGCGAGGCGGCGCGGCTCCGGCTCGTCGCCCTCGTCCATCATCCGCTCGGCGACGAGAGCGGTCTTGAGCCCGGCAGGCGGCGCCGCCTGCTGGAGGACGAGCGGCGCGCGCTCGAATCGGCGGCGGCGGTCGTCGTCACGAGCCCGGCGACCGCACGGCGGCTCGCCGAGGGGTTCGGCGTCGCGCCCGAACGGATCACCGTCGCGCCACCGGGCACCGACCGCGCCGCGCGCGCGCCGGGTGGCAACACGCCGCCCCGCATCCTCTCGGTCGGCTCGCTCATCCCGCGCAAGCGGCACGACGCGCTCATCGATGCGCTGGCCATGCTCGCGGATCTCGACTGGGAGGCGCGTATCATCGGTTCGGACCGGCTGGACCCGGACTGCGCGGAGGGCTTGCGCGCGCGTGTGGTGGAGCAGGGGCTGGAGCGGCGGATCGCGATCGTCGGCGCCCTCGCGGACCCGCGGGCCGAGATGGAACGGGCCGATATCTTCGCGCTCGCCTCGGAATACGAGGGCTACGGCATGGCTTTCGCCGAGGCGATGAGTCAGGGGCTGCCCGTCGTCGCCTGCCGCGCCGGCGCGATCGCGGATCTGGTGCCCGAGGCGGCCGGCGCGCTGGTTCCGCCGGGCGATACGCGGGCCCTGGCCGCGGCGCTCCGGCGATTGATCACCGACCGGAAGTGGCGCGCCGATCGCGCCGAGGCTGCCTGGGAAGCGGGGCAGGCGCTGCCGGACTGGGGAGAGACGGCGGCGCGCGTGGATCGCGTGCTGGCATGAAGTTCGAGGCGGACTGGCTCGCGCTCCGTGAACCGGCGGACCGGGGGGCGCGGAGCGTCGCGCTGATGCGGGGCGCCGCCTATTGGCTCCGCCGCGCGGAAACGCCCGTGGTGGTGGATCTCGGCTGCGGCCGGGGCGCCTCGCGGCGCGCCTTCGGGGCGGAGGCGCGGGCGGCGCTCTGGCGGCTCGTGGACCGCGACGCGGAACTGCTCGACCTCGCCGTCGCCGACGCGGGCGCGCATGGAGAGAGGCACCTTCTCGATCTGAGCGACATCGATGCGCTGCCGCTCGACGGCGCCTCGCTCGTGACCTGCTCGGCGCTGCTCGACCTGATGCCGGCGAGCTGGCTCGAAGCTCTCGCGGAGCGGCTGGCGGCGGGCGGTCTCGGCTTCCACGCGGCGCTGAGCTATGACGGAAGGATGCGCTGGTCACCCGGACCGGCGCCGCGCGAGGCGGAGGTTCTCGCCGCCTTCAACGGTCATCAGCTTCGCGACAAGGGCCTCGGACCCGCGCTCGGTCCGCAGGCCGCGGCCATTCTCGCCGAGAGACTGCGCGCCCGGGGTTACAGGGTCCGGGTCGAGCGGTCGGACTGGCAGCTGCACCCGAAGGAAGCTGCGTTGCAGAGCGAACTGGCGACCGGCGTGGCCGCCGCGGCGAAGGATTGTGGATGCGACGCGGAAGGCTGGCTTCAGGCCCGACTCGCCGCGATCGCCGCCGGGGTTTCCTCCGCGGTGGTCGGCCATGTCGATCTGCTGGCCCTGCCCGAGGCGTCGAGCGCGCAGTCGAAGATCACGTCGGTGTCGAGCCCGTAGACCGAGGTTCGCGGACGAAGCGCCTGGGACAGCCGCTCGATCGGCGCGGTCCTGAGCCCCGAGGGCCCGGCGCCGATGATGAGCGGGGCGACGCCGATATGCAGCCGGTCGAGCAGCCCGGCCTCGAGGAAATGGGCGATCGTGGCGCCACCGCCCTCCACGAGCACGCGCCGGAGCCCGCGGGCGAGCAGCGCTTCGCGGATCGCATGCGGGTTCATGACATGATCGCGCGCGGGTAGGGTGATCACCTCGACGCCTTCGGGCCGGCGCCGGGGCACCGACTGCATGATGATCCGATGCGCGCTCGCGTCGTTCAGCAGGCCGGTGGTGTCGGGGAGCCGCCCGCGCGGGTCGAGGACGACGCGCACGGGATCGCGGCCGCGTGCGTGGCGGACGGTGAGCCGGGGATTGTCGGCGAGCGCGGTGCGCACGCCGATCACCACGGCATCGGCGAGCGCGCGGCACCGGTGGAGGTGGCAAAGCCCCTCGTGCCCCGAGACCGCCGAGGCGTCGCCGCTCACGGTCGCGACGCGCCCGTCGAGCGACTGGCCGACCTGGGCGAAGAAATACGGACCCACCCCGGCGCCCGCCGCGAGCGGGGCGTAGAGGTCCCAGCCGGCGCGCTCCTCCGCGCTCCAGTCCGGCGAGGGCGCGCGCGCCTCGCCTTCGTGGACCGCGAGCAGCGCGGACCAGACCGGCTCGGTCACCTTGGCTTGACGCATGTTCTCTCCCCGTTCCCGCGCCCGGCAAACGCCCGCGGCGGGGGGCGGTTCCGCCTCGGTCGCTGCGACAGGATCGCCGTGATCGACACAATCGGCGGGCGCGCGCATGGCCGGCCGCCATCGGGCGGAACCGTCATGCGCGCCGCGTCGGTCATGGGCCGATGGCGCCTTGATTCAATGCCGCGTTCCGCGCTCTATGAGCCGCCGCCCCGTCGAGGAACGATCCATGAGACCATGCCCCATCCGCCCGCGGCGCCGCGCCGCCATCGCTCTTGCTCTCGCCCTCGCGCCGGGTCTGGCATCCGGGGCCGCGCGCGCCGACGGGTTCGAGACCGCGGGCGATGTGCTGAAATACGCGCTGCCGGGCGCGGCCGCGGTCTGCGCCTGGAAACAGGAGCGGCTCGCGAGCTATGTCACGGGCTTCGGCATCATGACGCTGACGGTGGAGGGCCTGAAGCGCGGGCTGGGCGATGCCGGGATCAACGAGCGGCCGAATGGCGGCTCGGAAGGATTCCCATCGGGCCACACCGCCGCCGCCGCTTCGGGCGCGGCGGATCTCTCGCTCAACTGCGCCCCGGAAAACCCCTGGGTGGCGGCGGGGACCGGCGCGGCGACGGTGCTGGTCGGCGCCTCGCGCATCGACGCGGACGAGCACGATCTGGTCCAGGTGCTCGCCGGGGCGGCGCTCGGCTTCTTCTCGACCGGCTTCCGTGTCGAGCGCACGCCCCGCGGGTTCGGCCTCAGCTACAGCCTGAACTTCTGATGCCGCCACCGGGTGGATGCGGCGACCCCGCGGCCTATCTGCCGGTCTGACAGGCGGTGCGCGGCGGCTGGGGAGCGCGTCGCGTCTTCGCTGCGATGAGGATGATCGGCATGAATGAGATGGAAACGCCCGCCAGATCCAGCCCGGGGGCGCCCGGGCGCGACAGTTGGGGGGAGGTGGCATGAGCGTCCCCGAGGCCACCGCCGGGGTGGCTCCCGAGGAGGCGCCGGAGGCGGCGCTGCGTTTCATCGAGGCTGGCCGGGGCGCCGCCATCGCGACGGTGATGGAAACCTGGGGCTCGGCGCCTCGGCCGGCGGGATCGCAGCTCGCGGTCAGCGGCGACGGGGCACTGGTGGGGTCGGTTTCCGGCGGCTGCGTCGAGGCCGCGGTCGCGTCGGAGGCCGAGGCGGCGCTGGCGGACGGGCGGCCGCGGCTGCTCGAATACGGGGTCGCGGACGAGGACGCCTTCGCCGTCGGCCTCGCCTGCGGTGGCACGATCCGCATCCTCCTCGAACCCGTGGGCGGTTCCGGTCCCGATCCGGCGATGCTCTCCGAGATCGTCGCAGCGCGGGCCGCGCGCAGGGGCGTGGTGCTCGCGACGCGGCCGGGCGACTGGGCGCACCGGCTGATCACCGGGCCCGGGGACCCGCTCTGGCCCGAGGCCGAGGCCGCGCTCAGGGCCGACCGCTCGGCCTTCGCGGGCGAGTGGTTCCTCTGCGCTCACGCCCCCGCGCCCCGGCTCGTCATCGTCGGCGCCGCGCATGTCGGCCAGCATCTGGCGCCGATGGCACGGATCGCGGGTTTCGACGTGACCGTGGTCGATCCGCGCTCGGCCTTCGCGACCGAGGCACGTTTTCCGGGAACCCGGGTCATGGTCGACCTGCCCGACGAGGCGCTGGCCGAGATCGGGCTCGACGCACGGGTCGCGGTGGTCACGCTGACGCATGATCCGAAGATCGACGATCCCGCGATCGTCGCGACGCTCGGGAGCGACGCCTTCTACCTCGGCTGTCTCGGATCACGGAAGACCCATGCCCAGCGGCTCGAACGGCTGGCGGGACTGGGCGGCGCGCTCGACCGGATCCACGCGCCGGTCGGCCTCGCGATCGGGGCGCGGACACCGGCGGAGATCGCGGTGGCGATCCTCGCGGAGGTGGTCGGGCGTCTGCGGGCGTGAGTGTGAAGGCCGGCCCGGTCGATCTGATCCTGCTCGCCGCGGGCGCGGCGCGGCGCATGGCGGGGCGCGACAAGCTGCTTGAACCGGTCGACGGGCGTCCACTCCTGGCCACGCTCGCCGAGCGGGCGCTGGCGAGCCGGGCGCGGGAGGTGCTGGTCGTGCTGCCGCCGGAGAGCGCGGCCCGGCGCGCGGCGCTCGCAGGACTGCGCGTCCGTATCGCTCTCGCGGACGGGCACGCGGAAGGCATGGGCGCCTCGCTCCGCGCCGGCATGGCCGCGCTCGCCTCCGACGNCGCCGGAGAGCGCGGCCCGGCGCGCGGCGCTCGCAGGACTGCGCGTCCGTATCGCTCTCGCGGACGGGCACGCGGAAGGCATGGGCGCCTCGCTCCGCGCCGGCATGGCCGCGCTCGCCTCCGACGCGGCGGCGGTGGTGGTGATGCTGGGCGACATGCCCGAGGTTGCCGCCCTGGGCATCGACGCGCTGATCACGGCGCACGCGGACGGTGGGGCGATCTGCAGGGCGGTGGACCCGCGCGGCGGGCCGGGCCACCCGGTGCTCTTCGACCGCCGTCATTTCGACGCGCTGGCCGCGAGCGCCGGTGACGCCGGGGCGCGGGCGCTCATCCGCTCGGAGGGCGCGCGGGTGGTGGAGGTCCCGCTGCCGGGGGCGACCGTCGATCTTGACACGCCGGAAGACTGGGCCGCCTGGCGCGCCGCCAATCCGGGCCGCTGAAGCGGGAAGGGGCTAGGACTGAAACGGTCTGATCCGGCGAGCGTGCCCTACCGTTCCGAGCCAGGCCAGGCTCCTTGCTCAGATCGGTGCTCCGAAGCGGTTCGCCCTAACGCCGGTTCGCGGTCGCGAGTTCGATGTTGAAGAGCGAGCGGCTCGGCTGGACGTTGGTCGCGAGGCTGGCGAGCGAGACCTGGGTGCGTTGCCCGGTCTTGGTGATGACCTGCCAGCCGCGAAGCGCGATCGGATTCGCGGCGAACCGCATGACGATCCGCCCTTCGCCCGGCGCCTTCGGGTCGACCACCGTGATGTCGGTCGTGCCGTCGGGCTCCCGCGTGGCACCCAACACCATCCCCGGCTCGGCCAGCGAGATGTCGTCGCGCAGAAGCAGCGACAGCGGTGTCCTCGAGAGCGGGTAGCGGTTCGGGCCGCGGTTCGATTTCGGATCGAAGACCCCGACCCAGGAGCCGTCGGCGATCACCATCGCGCCCTTCGGAGTGTCGTATTCGAAGCGAATGCGGCCCGGCTTCGATATGTAGAACGTCCCGGCCTGGGTCGAGCCGTTCGGATTGGTCTGCCGGAACCGGCCCTGCGCGACCCGGAGGCGGCGCAGATAACGGTCGATCGCGGTCACATCGACCGGCTGCGCCAGGGCGGGCAGGCCCAGCGAGCCGAGAAGCGGCAGGGCCAGGGCGGCCCGGAGGAGATCACGTCGGTTCATGCCGCGCATATAGCCGCCTCTCAGCCTCCATGGCGAGCCCTCGCCGTTCACATTCGCGGAGGCGCGGCGCGAGCGATCAGCCGGGCTGCAACCCGGCTTGCCGGGCCGAACGGGGGCCGGCGGGGCGCGCGCCGGATCGCGAAATGGTCAGGCGCGGCGATCGACGATCTGTCCCGGCAGGAAGAAGGTCCCCGCGGAAAACCCCCTCTCGGCCTCGGCGCGGAGCAGAACCGGTTCGCGGTGCGCCGCCCCATCCGAGAACAGGGCGCTCAGCGCCTGCGCGAGCGGAAGGGGGCGGGGCGCGCCCGCGCGGGTCGCGGTGGAAACCTCCAGTTCCACCGGAGCGGCGGGGCGATAGCGGGGCCCATGACGGAGGAAGGAGGCGGCGCCGAAGGCGAGGCGGACAGAGATCATCGCGCGATTCCCCGAAAATTCGTTGAAACTTCGCCTCGATCCTAGCGCGTTTCCGCGTGACCGGGAGCGGAACCTTGACGAAGCGTTAACGCCGCGGCGGGCTCGGTCGGAGCACGAAAGCCGGTCAGATCATGAACTGCTGGCCAAGCTCCAGCACGCGGTTCGACGGCAGTGGTCTTGCCCCCATTTCACCGGACACTCAGGCGGTTGCGGTTTCAGCTGCGATGAACTCGCGGGGCGAGCGCATTTTCAGCCCTGAGTGCGGGTGGTTTTCGTTGTAGTCC
>NZ_JBKQWU010000045.1:0-28302 GCF_047275745.1 Amaricoccus sp. W119
GGAACCGCCTCGCCGGCGCCGGCCTCGACGTCTTCGACGCCGAACCCCCCGCCCCCGAAAACCCCCTCCTCGCCATGGACAACGTCATCCTCTCCCCCCACGTCGCAGGCCTCACGACCGAATGCGCCGAACGCATGGCCATCGGCGCCGTCCAGAACGTCATCGACTTCCTCGACGGAAACCCAGACCCAAACCTCATCGTCAACAAAGAGGCCGCCCTCGCGGGCGCCTGATGCCCCCCCCCGTGGTCCGGATCGGGGCCGCCCTCGCGGCCCCACGCTCCGCCACATGTCGACTGACGGACAGCCAGAACCATCAAGAATCGGGAAACGCCAGACATGAGCATGATGACAAGACGGACATTCGGCCTCGCCACGCTGGGCGGCGCGCTCGCCCTCTCGATGACCGCCGGGCTCGCGGTCGCGCAGGAGGACGGTGCCACGATCGGCGTTTCGATCCCCGCCGCCACGCATGGCTGGACCGGCGGGCTCAACTACCACACCGAGCGCACCATCGCGGCGATGGAGGCGGCCTTTCCCAGCCTCACCTTCATCCTCGCCACCGCGTCGGACGCGTCGAAACAGGTGAACGACGTCGAGGACCTGATCGCGCAGGGCATCGACGCGCTGGTCATCCTCCCCTTCGAGAGCGATCCGCTGACCGAACCGGTGCTGGCCGCCAAGGATGAGGGGATCTTCATCACCACCGTCGACCGGGGTCTCGCCGAGGAGGGGATCGAGGATCTCTACGTCGGCGGCAACAACCCGCAATATGGCGTCGTGGCCGCCGAATACTTCAAGGAACGGATGCCCGATGGCGGCAAGATCGTCGTCATGCGCGGGATTCCGACCGCCATCGACAATATCCGCATCGAAGCGTTCCAGAAGGCGCTGGACGGTACGGCGATCGAGATCCTCGACATGCAGTATGCGAACTGGAATCCGGACAAGGCCTTCGAGGTGATGCAGGACTTCCTCGTCCGCTTCCCCGAGATCGATGGCGTCTGGGCGGGCGACGACGACGCGGCGCTCGGTGCGCGGGAAGCGATCGAGCAGTCGGGACGCGGCGAGGAAATGGTGCTGCTCGGCGGTTCCGGCATGAACCAGGTCATCAAGATGATCATGGACGAGACCGGAGAGTTCGACGCCGACATCTTCTATCCGCCCACGCTCATCATCCCGGCGATCGAGATCACGGCGCTGAAATACGCGACCCAGGCTCCGATCCAGGGCGAATATGTTCTCGACAGCCCGCTCATCACCCAGGAGAACGCGGCGGAATACTACTTCCCGGATTCGCCCTACTGACCTCCCGCCACTTCCCACCCGGCATCATGCGCGCACAGCGCCCGCTCTGAGGCATAGGTGGAACAACCCGCCAAGTTGTTCCGCGCCGGTGCCTCGCCTCGGGGGCTACAGCAGCCCTCGCGCTTCGCCGGCGACCTGGACGCGGATGTTCTGGGTCAGCGCCTGGGCGACGAAGGCGCGGAGGATATCCGCCAGCCTCGCCTCCTCGACATAGGCGATCGCGATATGGTTCGACTGGTGCCCGGCCATCAACTGGTCACGGCCCACGCCGTCGAGCGTCGCGTTCAGAAGCGGCCATTCGTAGCAGGTGGCGCGGCGGCGGCGTTCGAATTCCGCTTCGGGCAGTTCGATGCCCCGGCCGGTGCCGAGCTGAAGGATCACATCCGTGCCCTCGTAATGCGCCCGCGCCCAGAGAAGCCGCCCCGCCTTGCCCTGGCCCGCGATGGTCGAGCCGCCCTTGGGGAAATACATCGGCGGCTGGCGGTAGCCGGTCGCCCCGGCGATGCCGCCCTTTAGGTGGCCGAAGGGCACCGCGCCCGAGATCTCGAAATCCCAGACGAATTCGCCCTCCCAGTCGCTGCCCCAGCGCACGTCGTGCAGCGTCGTCTCCGAGGGCAGGCCGAGCGCGTCGAGCAGACGAAACATCATGACCTGCGGGATCGCCGTCCCCATGTCGACCTCGTTGGCGCAGGGGATCGGCTTGCCCTCGCGGATCACATGGCCGGCCGCCGCCGGGATCGGGAAGCGCTCGGCCGAGCCGATCGCGCCCTCGGCGAAATCGGAGGCGGCGCAGCAGCGCGCGAGGCCCTGCTGGTACTGCACGCCGACGCAGGCGAGGCCGAAGCGCTCGACATAGCGGGCGAGCGCGATCAGCATCGCGCATTGCTCCCGGACCTGTTCGCGGGTGAGTCCGGTGGCGGGATCGGCGCCGAAGCGGAACGTCATGCCGCGCGCCTCGTACCAGGCGAGGCACTCCTCGCGCAGCGCCTCGGGGATCTCCGCCATCTCGACCAGCAGGTCGGCCTGCGACAGGCTCTCGACCGGCATCCCGATGGCGCACATCGCCTGTTGCGGGAAGGTGCCGTTGATCATGCCCATGCAGAGCGTGTCGAAGAGGCCGATGATCTCCTTGTTGCGGAGCGACCAGGCGCCGACCCGGGCGCCGATCCGGCCGGCCTCGGTCTCCATCACCGGATGATCGGCGGTCACCTCGGTCAGATGGCCGAGGTCATGCGCGATCCGGCCGGTGGCGAGCCATTCGCCGAGCCCGTCGAGGAAGAAGGCGTCGTCGAAATTCTCCGACCAGAGCCGCGAGTAGGGCCGGCCGAGCGCGGTGAGCGAGCCCGCCATGCAGAGCATGCCGACGAGGCCGGGCCAGGTGCCGTCGAAATTGGCGAGCAGCAGCACCGGGCCGCGGTGGGTGACGAGCGACGGCGCGATATGGTGCGAATACTGCCAGGCGGTCAGGAGCACGATGACAGGCGCGTCGGGATCGATGCCGGCGAAGACGTCCGACCCCTCGCGCTGGCTCGCGATGAAACCATGGCCGCGATCGGCCTTCACGGGATGGGCACGCACGGCTTTCCTGCCAAGGTTCGCCAAGGCCTCGGTCAAGAGCGCCTCGTACTTCTCCTCGACCGGCCAGCAGGCGATATTCGCGCTCTCGCGCAGGTCGGCGTTGGTGACGAAGAGAACCTCGTCGGCGGCGGGCGAGAGCCGGGCGGGCACGTCGGGCAGGGAGAGGTCGAGCATGGGGGTACCTTCGGGGTGAAAGCGGACATCAGGTGAAGGCGGACATGGCGGCGCGGGCGGCGCGCTGCTGATCGTAGAGGTCGAGGAAGACGCGGTATTTCGCATCGTGATAGGCGCGGGCGGCGGGATCCGCGGCGACCCTTCCGCCCGGCCGTGCCATCGCGGCGGCCGCCTCGGCGATCGAGGGGAAGGCGCCGGAGGCCGCGGCCGCGAGGATGCCGGAGCCGAGCGTCACCGCGTCCTCGTCCTCGGCGAGATCGATATCGAGCCCGATGGCATCGGCGTGGACCCGGAGGAGAAGCGGGTTCTTCGTGCCGCCGCCGCACATCACCAGCCGCGCGACCCGGTGGCCGCTCGCGTTCATCGTCTCGATGATGTGGCGCGTGCCATAGGCCAGCGCTTCGATCGTCGCGAGATAGAGCCGGGCCAGCGCCTCGGGACCTTCCTCCATCGTCAGGCCCACGACGCCGCCCCGCGCCTCGGGATCGGCGCGGGGCGAGCGGTTGCCGTGATGGTCGGGCAGGACGTGCAGGGTGGCGGCGGGGTAGGGCTCGCGGGCCATCAGCTCCGCGACCCTGGCGTTGAGGAGCGCATAGACCGTGGTTCCGCCCGCCTCCGCCTCGGCCTGGAGCCCGGGGAAGGCCGAGGACTGGCGCAGCGTCCAGTCGAGCAGGCTGCCGGTCGCGCTCTGCCCGCCTTCCGCCAGCCAGCGGCCGGGCAGCATCGCGCCGAGATACGGGCCCCAGACGCCCGGGACCATCACCGCCTCGGCGCTCGTCACCATGTGGCAGTTCGACGTGCCGCTGATGAGCGCCATCGCCCCCTCGGGCGCGGCGCCGACGAGGGCGAGCCCGCCGGCGTGGGCGTCGATGAGCCCAGTCGCGACGGGAATCCCGGCGGCGAGGCCGAGCGCCTCCGCCGCCTCGGCCGAGAGCCCGCCCGCGACCGATCCCACGGGCCGCACCTCGGCGGGCACCTTCGCGGGCAGGTCGCCGAGCCCGACCGCTTCGAGCAGCGTCTCGGAGAACCGCTCCTCATGCGCGAGCCAGTTCCACTTGCAGGTCAGCGCGCAGACGCCCGCCACATCGGCGCCGGTCATGCGCCAGACGATATGATCGGCGAGGTCGTGATACCGGGTGACACCGGCGTGACGTTCCGGAAGGCGCCGCTTCATCCAGAGGACCTTGGGCAGTTCCATCTCGATCGAGACCTCGCCGCCGACATAGGCGAGCGCGGGATCGCCGGTCGCATTGATCTCCCGCGCCTCCGCCCCGGCGCGATGGTCCATCCACATGATGATGTCGCGGGCGGGGTCGCCATCCTCGGCGACCGAGACCGGCGCGCCATCCTGGCCGACGGCGACGAGCGAGCAGGTCGCATCGACGCCGATCGCGGCGACATCCTCGGGCTCCGCGCCCGCCTCTGTGAGCGCCTCGTCCATCGCGGCGGCGATCGCGGCCCAGATGTCGGCGGAGGATTGCTCGACGAAGAGCGCGCGCGGGCGAAACTGCCGGATCGGCCGGACCGCGAAGGCGCGGCGCGTGCCGTCGCGGTCGTAGAGACCGACGCGCGCGCTCGCCCAGCCGACATCGACGCCGGCGAAGAGGGGGGAGGGGTTCGTGTTCATGGATGACCTCGACCTGACGGGCGCCCGGGGAGTCGATGCGTTGGAGAGGGCCCCGGGGGGCAGGGACGCCCCGGAGCCCCGTGGCTGTCAAGCGACGAGCGGGCCGTCGCCGGAGGGCAGCCGGTCCTCCGAGAAGACGTAGCGCAGGATGATCGACTTCGTCTGGGTCACCTCGTCCATCACCGCCGACATGCTCTCGCGGCTGTTGCCGCTGGCCTTCTGGCCGCCGCCGAAGGGAAGTTCCGCCGCGCGGAAGCCGCCCGAGGCGTTGATCGCGACATGGCCGGTCCGAAGCTTGCGCGACACCTGGAGCGCCGTTCGCATGTCGGGGGTGATGATCCCGCCGCCGAGTCCGTAGCTCGAGTTGTTGTGAATCCGGACCGCCTCGTCGAGCGTGTCGAAGCCGATGACCGGCCAGACCGGGCCGAAGACCTCCATGTCGCGGGCGATGTCCATGCCCGGCGTCACATCCTCGATCACCGTCGGCTCGAAGAAGGCATAGGAGTTCCGCCGCTTGCCGCCGAAGCGGATCTTGCCGCCCTGTTTCACCGTGAGGTCCACCTGGCGCTCGATCGTGTCGGCGGCGGGCTTGCCGATCATCGGGCCCATCGTCGTGTCCGGGTCGAGCGGGTCGCCGAGGACGAGCTTCGACAGGCGCTCGTCGATCAGCCGCTCGACAAAGCGCTTCCTGATCGAGTTGTGAACGATGAAGCGCTTCGCGGCGCTGCAGGCCTGGCCGGAGTTGCGCGACTTGTCCGCCGCCTCGGAGACCGCGAGATCCATGTCGGCGTCGTCGCAGATGATGAGGCCGTCGTTGCCGCCGAGCTCGAAATAATAGGGTGTCAGGTGCTCCGCCGCGCGCCGGGCGATGGAGATGCCGGTCGCCGTCGAGCCGGTGAAGTTGATGGCGTCGATGCGCGGATCGGAGACCAGCGCGTCGCCCACGCGTCCACCGCCGCCGGTCAGCACCTGGATGACATTGGCCGGAATGCCGGCTTCGAGCAGGATCTCGTGGCACTTGATGACGGCGAGCGGGTCGTAGGACGGCGCCTTGACGATCACCGCGTTGCCGGCGGCGAGCGCCGCGCCGACCTTGAACGCCCAGATCGCCGGCGGGAAGTTGTAGGGCACGATGCAGGCGATGATGCCGCGCGGCGCGTGGATGGTGAATTGCAGATCCTGATCGTAACCCGGCTCGGTGGCGAAGGGCATGGTCGCGCCGTAGTGGTGCAGCGCCACCTCGCAGCCGGCCTCCAGCACGAAGGCGACCGAGTCGAATTCCCAGACCGCCTCGGCCATGTAGGGCTTGCCCGCTTCGAGCGAGAGCAGCCTGCCAAGCTCCAGCCGCCGCGCGCGGATCATCTCCGCCGCCTTGCGGACCAGCTGGGCGCGTTCGCGCGTCGTGCGCTCCGCCCATTCCCGCTGGCCCTGGACCGCCACGTCGATGGCGCGGGTCACATCCTCGACCGTGGCCTCGGGCACGGTGTCCACCACCTCGCCGGTGGCAGGGTTGATGACGTTACGGGTCTTGCCGTCGCTGGCGTCGACCCAGCGCTCTCCGATGAGCATCTGCATGGTCAAATCTCTCCTCTCGGCCCCGCGGGCGCCGCCGGGGCCGTTGTCTGGTCGATCGGTTGTCTGGTGGGGTCAGTCGCGCTCGTCGGCGTCGCGAATGAAGTCCATGTCGAGCCGGAGCCCGTGGCCCGGTGCCTCGATCACGTCGAGATGGCCGTCGGTCGGCACCTGGGCGTTCAGGTAGACGCTGTGCGTGATCGGCTCGAAGAGACGGAGCCGCTCCAGGAAGGGAACGTTGCCGCAGACGCTCGCGATCGGGATATGGATATGCTCCATCGCATGCGGCGCGAACTTCACGTTCCACGCCTCGCAGAGCGCGGCGCATTTCATCATCTCGGTATAGCCGCCGGTCCGGGCGCCATCGATCTGGACGATATCGGCCGCGTCGGCGAGCAGCAGGTCGCGCACGCCCCATTTGGTATATTCGTGCTCACCGGTGCCGAGCGGGATGTCGCAGCCGCGCTTGAACCGGGCGAGGCCGGGGATGTCGTCCGCGAAGACCGGCTCTTCGAGCAGCATCGGATTGTATTCGCGCACCCGGTTGCCGAACTGCACCGCCGTCGCCGCGTCCCAGCAGTTGTTGGCGTCGATCATCAGGCCGATGTCGGGGCCGAGCGCCTCGCGCACCTTGCGGACGCGCTCGACGTCGCGGTTCGGCTGGCGGCCGCCGTCGTAGCCGATCTTGAACTTCACCATCCTGTAGCCCTGGGCCACCATGTCCTTCATCTCGGCGACGAGCTGGTCGTCGTCGTAGCTCGCCCAGCCGCCGCTCGCATAGACCGGTATGCGGGAGCGGCCGCCGCCGAGCAGGCGGTGCAGCGGCATGCCGAGGATCTTGCCCTTGAGATCCCAGAGCGCGAAGTCGATGGCCGAGAGCGCGCAGAACATCAGCCCTTTGCGGCCGACGCCGCGGAAGACCGCGAAGAACTCGCGCCAGATGACCTCGGTATCGAAGGGATCGCGGCCCTTGAGGCGCGGCAGCATGTCCTTCTCGATCAGCGCGCGGACCGCGGGGCCGCCGACCTCGTGATAGGTGACGCCGACGCCTTCGAGGCCCTGGTCGGTCTTGACGCGCACGACGGTCATGCCGACCGTCTCGACCTTGCGCGTGGCATCGGCGAGGCCCGAGGGCGCCTGGGTCGAGACGAGATGGACCTCGATATCCGCGATCCGGTGCCGCGCCACGCCGGGCGCGCCCGTCGGGGTGGCGCTCGGCTGGGCGGCGCGGGAAAGGGTGGTGGTTTCGCTGTTCATCGGTTCTACCTCAATCAAGCCGGCCTTCGGACATCGCAATGCCCATGTATTCGCGTACGACTTCCGCGCCGCGCTCGATCCCGGCGGTGCCGAGCGCCATCAGCGGCAGATCCCTGACCGGTTCGCGGTCGCAGAGCTCCTTGGCCGCGGAGACGAAGGCGTAGCGGAGCGCGGTGCCGACGTTCATCTTCGCGACGCCGAGCGAGATCGCCCGCTGCACCTGGTCACGCGGGATGCCGGTGCCGCCGTGGAGCACCATCGGGATCGAGATCCGCTCGCGAATCTCCTCGACGAGATCGAAGCGCAACTCCGGCACACCCTCGTAGAAGCCGTGGGCGTTGCCGATCGCCACCGCGAGGCAGTCGATGCCGGTATTCGCCAGCCGCTCCGCCCAGTCGGGGTCGGAGAGATGGGCGTTCTCGAGCTTCGCGCCGAATTCGTCGGTCATGCCGATGGTGCCGACCTCGCCCTCGACGGTGACGCCGACCTTGTGGGCGATCTCGACCCCCGGGCGGTTTGCGCGACGTTCTCGTCGATCGAGAGCGACGATCCGTCGAACATCACGCTGGAGAAGCCGCCGCGGATCGCGCGCATCACCGAGGTCTCGCTGTCGCCATGATCGAGATGGATCGCCACGTCGATGTCGAGATCGGCGCCCACCTCCCTGGCGATCGCCACCGGAACGGCGGCGGAGCCGAAATAGGCGACCTCGACGGGATGTATCCCGAGGATCACCGGCGAGCGCAGTTCGGCGGCGGTCCTGAGGACGCACTGGATCATCTCAAGGCTCGCGCAGTTGAAGGCGGGCACGGCATAGCCGTCCTCGTAAGCCTTGCTCATGAGCGTTTTCATCGGGAGGAGGCGCATCGTCTTTCCTTGCTGTTGCGCGGAGTCAGGGCCGCGCGTTCATCCGTTTCCGAGGTGTCGCGCCCCGCCGGGGCGGGGCCGCGCGGGTTCATCGCTGGGTCATTCCGAAGCGAGCGCCGCGTCTCCGGAGAGCCGCTCGGCGATCGCGTCGAGCCGGCCGCGGGTGGCGGCGGTGAGCGTGGCGAGGGGGCGGCGGCAGACCGGCGTCTCGATCACGCCCATCCGTGCGAGCAGGTACTTGAGGCCCGGGAAGACCCCGACCGCCACCAGTTCGTCGATCACCGCGTTGCACTCTGACTGGATCGCGGCGGCGCCGGTCACGTCGCCGGCGCCGAGACGGGCCAGGAGTTCGACGTATCTGGAGCCCATCACGTTGTAGGTGCTGCCGACCCCGCCATTCGCTCCGGAGACGAGCCCCGCGAGCAGCATCTCGTCGTAGCCGTTCAGCAGCAGCGCGTCGGGAAAGGTCCGGCGCAGCTGCTCCATCTGGTACATGTCGATGCTGGTCTGCTTGATGCCGATCACACCGGGCAGTGCCAGGAGCCGCGCGAGGTCGTCGAGCGTGAAGCTGACCCCGCTCATCGCCGGGATGTTGTAGATGATGAGCGGGGTGCCCGCCGCCGCGTCGAGAATGTCCTCGTAGTAGCCGATGACCGCGTCCTTGCGGTGCGGGAAGTAGATCGGCGGGATCGCCGAGACCGCGTCGTAGCCGAGCGCGGCGCAGCCCTTCGCGAGCGCCCTGGCCTCACGCGTGCCGATCGCCCCCACATGGCCGATCAGCGCCGCGCCCTCGGCCGCCTCCGCCACCGTCTCGAAGGCCGCGAGCCGTTCGTCGGCCGACTGGACGAGACCCTCGCCGGTCGAGCCGCCGACATACATGCCCTCGATCCCCTGTCGCCGGACGAAGCCGACCAGGCGGCTTAGGCAGACTTCGGAGACGTTCTCCTCGGCGTCGTAGGGCGTGACCAGCGCCGCGTGGAGCCGCGCCAGCCGTCGCACCGCCGGCGCCCCGGCGTCCGGTTTCGTCGCAGTAAGGTGCATCACCCGTTCGTTCCTCCCCAGGCCGCGCGTGTCTGTCCGCCGGGCGATATCCGCCCGGGGGCGCGCGAGGGCGCGCACGCACGGCTATCCCCGCGGCCATCGACACTCTGGCTTGCGACCGATTCCGGCATGGCGGGGACCTTCTGATCGTCCGTCCGCGCCGCGCCCGTTTCTCCCGATTCCGATCCGGCGCATCGTTGAAAGCAGTTGCGCCGGTCGAATTTAACGCTAAACTAGGCTCGTGATCGTGTCAAGCGGTCATTTGAAACCATGAGTGCCAGCGTGCGCGTTTCGGCCGGCCACCCGCGCCATGAAGGAAGGATATGAAGGATGACCACTGAACGTCGGACCGCGATCGTGACTGGCGCGGGGCAGGGAATCGGCCGCGGCATCGCCATGCGGCTCGCCCGGGACGGGCTCGCGGTGACGCTGAATGACCTGCCGGGCGGGCTTGGAGCGCTCGAAGCGACCGCCGGGGAGATCGAGGCCGCGGGCGGTACCTGCCGTGTCGCGACCGGCGATGTGAGCCGGCCGGAGGACGTCGAGGCCCTCGACTCCGATCACGCCGCCGCCTTCGGCGGGCTCGACGTGATGGTTGCGAACGCCGGGATCGCGGTGACGGCGCGATTCGAGGATACGACCGCCGAGATCCTCGACCGGACGCTCGCGATCAACGTCCGGGGCGTCTTCAACTGCTACAAGGCGGCTTCGGCCCGGATGATTGAACAGGGCCGGGGCGGCCGCCTGATCGCGGCGGGCTCGGTCAGCGCGCACAAGGGCGGCGAATGGCAGTCGGCCTATGTCGCGTCGAAATTCGCGGTGCGCGGGCTCAATCAGACGGTCGCGCTCGAGCTTGGCAAGCACGGGATCACCGCGAACCTCTACAGCCCCGGGGTCGTGAAGACGCCGATGTGGGATGCGATCGACGAGGTGGTGACGACGACCGAGAACACGCCGCGCGGCAGCCAGTTCGCCAAGATGCTGCCCAATATCGCGCTCGGCCGCAACGCCGAGCCCGAGGATGTGGCGCGCGTCGTCTCCTTCCTCGCCTCGGAGGATTCGGCCTATGTCACGGGCCAGTCGATCGTGGTGGACGGGGGCATCTACTTCGTCTGACGGGAAGCGGCGCCCGGGAAGGGAGATTTCCCGGGCGCGGCTCTCCCTCAGGGGCTCAGGATTGCTCGCAGGTCCCGCCGACCGGACCCGTTGCCGGGCCGGTTTCAGGGCCAGTTCCAGGGCGGGCCGCGCGGGTGAGGCGGTCGATCAGCACATGCAGGATCGCCATCGCGAGCGGCGGGAGCAGCATCATCGCCGTCGCGGCCAGCGTGCCGGCATTCACGATGAGCGCGCCGACCCCGAGCGGCACCAGCGCGCCGCCGACACTGCCGAAGCCGAGCATGATTCCCGTCGCCACGCCCGCGTCCCGCCCGAAGACGGCGCGGAGCGTCGAGAGCATCGTCGGCAGGACCGGGCCGAGCGAGACGCCGAGCAGCGCGACGGCGGCGAGGCCGAGGAGCTGGCTCCCCGTGGCGGCGCAGGCGAGCAGAAGGCCCGCGCCCGCGATGACGCCGCCGAGGCAGACGCGCAGGATCGTGCCGGGTCCGTAGCGCCCGCTGGCGCCCGCCGCGATGAAACGCGCCGCGGTCATCAGGAACCAGAAGACCGAGACGACCATCGCCCCCATGGAGGTCGACACGTCGGCCGCGCGCGAGAGGATCGTCGGCATCCAGCCGCTGATGCTGGCCTCGAACGAGACATAGGCGAAGGCGAAACCGCAGATCGTGTAGAGCAGCGGTGCGCGGAGAACCCGAATCGCGCCCCCTGTCGCGAACATTCGGGATTCCGTCGAGGGCCGCGGGGAGGTTGGAGCCACCTTCCGGGGCGCCCGGAAAACCAGGAGCGCGAGGCCCGCCGCCAGTACCGCCGGGACGGTCCAGATCGCCGGAATCCCATCGCCGAGCGCGACGATGGAGAGGCTGACCAGCGCGGGCGAGACGATCGCGCCGACGCCGAACATCGCGTTCACGAGATTGAGCGGCCCCGCCCCGCCCGAGGCTTCCGCCGCGAGCACGTTACCCGCGACGGTGATGGTGCCGAACCCGAGCCCGAGGCATCCGGCGGCCGCCAGAAGCGTGGAGAGCGACGCCGCGGAGGCGAGGCCCGAGGCGCCGATCAGGGCGACGAGCATCCCCGCGGCCAGGATGCGCCTCTGCCCGATCGGCCGGAGCAGCAGTCCCGCGCCCAGTTGCCCGGTGAGCGCGCCTGCGAAAAGCGCGGTGAGCGCGCCGCCGACCGCGACCGTTCCGGCACCCGTCCGCCGCGCGAAATCCGGGATCGCCGGGCCGAGCACGGCCGCGACCATCCCGGCCGCGAAGAAGGCGACGCAGACGACGACCACAAGCCTGGCCGGACCGGCCTCGGGTGCCGGGGAATCACTCATGCCGTCGCGCACGGCCCGTCTCCTTGTCCGAAATCAGTCGGAGCGGACCGCGCCGCCCTCGGCGCGCAGGAGCGCGCCGCGAGTCGCCGTCGCCGCAGGAGAGCAGAGATAGACGATGAGATTGGCCACGTCATCGGGCTGCGCGAAGCGGCCGAGCAGCGAGGTCGGCTCATTGACCTCGAAGTGATTCCTCTCGAACTCCTCGATCGGGGTGTCGCGCGCCTCGCGATAGACCCATTCGCTCATCGTGCCACCGGGCGCGACGCAATTCGCCGTCACGTCCGTCCTGGGGAAGATCTCGGCCACGCAGCGCGAGAGCCGGATCACCGCGGCCTTGGCGACTCCGTAGTGATGCAGCACCGTCGGCGTCACCAGACCGGCCTCGCTCGTCATGAAGATGATCCGGCCGAAATCCTTCTTCTTGAAGCGGGGCACGTAGTGACGCGTCAGGCGAACCGCGCTCATCACGTTGAAATCCCACTGGTACTGCCAGTCCGCGTCGGTCAGCTCCTCGAAGGGGACGAGCCGGTCGGTGCCGCCGGCCATGTTCACGAGGATGTCGATATCCTCCGCGGCCTCGGTGACGGCCGCGCAGCCTTCCGCCGTCGCGACATCGGCGAGCACGGTCATCACCTCGGCGCCGGGCACGCGCGCGCGCACCGCGTCGGCGGCCTTCGCGAGCCGGTCCTCGGAGCGGCCATTGATCCAGACGCGGGCGCCTTGCGCCGCGAGGCCCTGCGCGGTCGCGAGGCCGATGCCGCTGACCGAGGCCGTGATCAGCGCGGTCTTGCCGGTCAGATCCAGATTCATCATCGCCATGAGTTCGGGTCTCCCTCAGAGTCAGTAGGCGCGGGCGGGCGCCGGCACCGCGGCGCTCCGCGCCGGGGTCTCGCCGGACGGGTTGTCGCCTGCGATCCGCGCGCGCAGGTTTTCGAGGATCTTGGCGGTCTCGGAGGCGCCGAACCGCCGGGCGCCGCGCTCGTGGTAGAGCAGGATCGCGTCGAGATCGAAGCAGCCGCCCGAGGCCTTGACCGTGGTCTCCGGCCTCAGCACCGCGCGCATCGCCCGCACGTCCTCGGCGATCTCGGCCTGCCGGTCGGGGCGCTGGCCGGTGGAGGTCTTGACGAAGGCCGCGCCCGCCGCCTCCACGAGCCGCGCCGCCGCGAGCCGCTGGGGACGCGTGAGGTAGTAGCATTCGATGATGCCCTTGACGGTGACCCCATGCGGCCGCGCCAGTTCGACGACGGCGCGCACGTCATCCTCGACGAGCGCGGTGTCGCCGGAGAGGAAGGCTGAGATGTTGATCACCATGTCGAGCTCGTCCACCCCGTCCTCGATCGCCTGCCGGGCCTGGACGAGCTTCGTCGCGGTCAGGTCGTTGCCATGCGGGAAGCCGACATAGGTCTGGAGCGCGACGCCGCTGCCTTCGAGCCGCTTCCGGGCGGTCTTCACGCGGAAGGGTTGGGTGGTGAACCGGCCCGTCCGGTATCTGACCGCGAGGTCGATGCCCTTGAGCATGTCTTCCTCGGTGTGGTTGGGGTCGATGATCGAATGATCGATCATCGCGGCGAGGTCATCGACCTGAAGCATGGTTTCCTCCGTTCTGGGCGCGGATCGGGGGCGCCCGTCCGCGTGGTCGTTTCGGGAAGTTCGAACCGCGCGAGGCGGGCCGGGGCCTGGCGGCGCGCGGAATTGCCGGTCCAGTTTAGCGCTATATTAACTGGGCGCAAAAAAGAGATCGCAGCGGCCCCGCCGGTCACGCGTAAGCGGCCGTTCGGCGCAGTGCCTCGGCGTACTGGAGGTCGAGGAAGGCCTTCGAATGCCGGGCGAAGGCGTCGGCGTCGTCCCAGAGATCGCGCCAGATCGCGCAGGTCGCCTTGAGCGGATCGCCGAGCGCGCGGCTGTCGAATGCCTCGACGCTCACGTGTTTCGTGTAGCCGATGTCGATGAGCGCGTCGAAGACCGGGGCGAAGTCGATCGCGCCGGTGCCGAGATGCCCGCGGTGATTCTCGCCGACATGGACATAGCCGATGTGCTCGCCGGCGTAGCGGATCGCCTGGGCCTGGTCGGTCTCCTCGATGTTCATGTGGAACGTGTCGATGTGGAGGAAGATGTTGTCCGACCCGGTATCGCCGATATAGGCGACGCCCTGTTTCACCGTGTTGATGAGATTGGTCTCGTAGCGGTTCACCAGTTCGAGGCAGAGAGCCACGCCTCCCGCCTTCGCCCTCTCCGCGACGCGGGCGAGCACATCGGCGCTGGTCCGCCAGCCGGTCTCGGTCGGAAGGTCGGAGAATTTCTGATGAGCGGAGAAGATCGGGCCGCTCAGTTGCGAACTGCCAAGGTCGCGCGCCACGCTGACCGCTTCGTTCAGGAACGCCTCGCCGCGCGGCGCGATCTCCGGATCGGAACTCGTCACGTCATGCGCCGGTGTCAGGCCGGCGGAGGCGACGACCTTCAGGTCGAGTTTGGCGGCGTGTTTCGCGAGTCGGTCGATGTCGATCACCTTCGGATCGAGGCCGGGAAATTCGAAGAGCCCGAACCCGGCGGCGCGGGCCCGGTCCATCGCGGTCTCCAACGCGTCTTGCGTCCGCCCCTCCGTCCAGACGAAGGCGTGTATGCCGAATTCCATCTCATGGCTCCGTGAGTCAATTTAGCGCTAAATTAACACGGGATGATCCAGTCCGGAAGCCCGAATCCGGCTCATCCGCGGAAATCGGTCAGTCGGCGGGCGCCGGGGCGGTCGAGGCGCGGTGCACGATCCGGTAGGGGAGGAGGAGATCCTCGGCGGGACCGGTGAAGCTGCCCGCGCGCCATGCCGCCACGCTGGCGTTCAGCATCTCCACCGCGCGTTCGGTGGCGGCGAAGGCGTCCTGGTGAACCGTGGTCAGCGCCGGCCAGACCTGTTCAGCGACCGGTGAATCGTCGTAGCCGACGACCGAGAGCGACCGGGGCACGGCGATCCCGCGGCGATGCGTGACCGCCAGCACGCTCGCGGCCAGCGTGTCGTTGGCCGCGAAGACCGCCGTGACGCGCGGCTCGCGCGCGAGCAGACGTTCGGCCGCCTCCACGCCGTCCTGGAAGTTGAACCGGCTCCGTTCGAGATGTTCCGCGCAAGGCTCGATGCCGCGTGCCAGCAGGGCCGCGCGATATCCCTCATGGCGGGCGAAGCTGCCCGACTGGGTTTCCGGTCCCGCCAGATGCCCGATGCGGGTGTGGCCGAGGTCGAGCAGCGAGGAGACCAGTTCGAAGGCCGCGCCTTCCTCATCGACGCGGACCGAGGCCATGCCGGGCATCGAGAAACCGGGTGCGATCGCGACCGCCGGAAATTTCAGCGGCTTCTTCCGGAACGTCCGCTCGACGAATTCCGCGATCGGCGAGGGCAGCAGAAGTCCGTCGACACCGGTGTCGCGCATCCGGCTGATCGTGCTCCGGAGCGATTTCGGATCGTCAAGCTCGGCGAGCTCTATGGTGACATCGATCCCGAGCCGCGAGGCGGCGGTGAGCGAGCCGACGATGACCGAGGCGATGAACGGGTTGATGACGCTCGCATAGAGCAGGCCGAAATGCGGCCGGGTCACGCCGGCGAGTTGCTGCGCCGCGCGGTTCGGGACGTAGCCGAGCTCCTCGATCCGCCGCTGGACAAGTTCGCGCAGCGCCGCGCTGACGTTCGGGCGGTCGTGGAGAACATTGGAGACGGTCATCATCGAGACGCCCGCCGCCTTGGCCACGTCCTTCAGCGTGACCCTCGGCGGACGCCCGGTGCTCGCCTCGCGCTTGGCGCTTCTGGTGTTCATGCGATTGGAATCTCCTCGCTCACAAACCGCCGGCGAGCTGGCATCAGTTCGGAAAACACGCCGAACACGGGGCCAAGGTTGGGCAAACCCGACCCGCGCGTCAAGCCGCTTGGCCGGTTCGGGCGGCTTTGCGAACGTTTTCGGCATGCCTGATGTTTAACGCTCAATATTGCGTTGACTCCCGCAAGTTTAGCGCTACACTAACTTCATCGACGCGGAATCGCCGTCGCATCGCAGAGCGCGTCCAAAGCGCCGCGATCCAGTCAGGAGAGGAAGAACTCCCGTGAAGCACTCTGTCTCCGCGGTCGCGCTCGCGACCGCCCTGATGGCCGCTGGCTCGGTCCATGCTCAGGACAACAACGCCGAGGTCATGCACTGGTGGGTTTCCGGTGGCGAATCCGCCGCCGTCAAGGAACTCGCCAGCGCCTTCGAGGCCGCTGGCGGCGCCTGGACCGACAATGCGATCGGCGGCGGCGAGATCGCCACCGCGACGATCGTCTCGCGCATCGCCGGGGGCAACCCTCCGACGGCGGCGCAGATGCCGCTCGGCAAGCAGATCGACGATCTGGTGCTAGGCGAACTTCTCGCCCCACTCGACGAGGTGGGCGACGAGGCGGGGTTCTGGGACAATATCCCGGAGATCTTCACGACCGCGCTCACCTATGAGGACGGGCACAAATACGCGCTGCCGATCAACAGCCACGGCCACAACTGGGTCTGGTACAACAAGGCGGTGCTCGAAGCCGCCGGTGCCAAGGAGCCGGTGACCTGGGACGACATGTTCGCCGCGCTCGACGCGATCAAGGCGAAGGGCGAGGCGGTGCCACTCGCGGTCGGCGCGCAGCCCTGGCAGCTTGGCCAGACCTTCCTCTCGGTGCTGCTGACCAAGGCAGGCCCGGACCTCTATTACCGGGTGACGCGCGATCTCGACGTCGAGGCCGTCCGTTCGGATGCGTTCCGCGACGCGGTGGAGACCTTCCGGCGGCTCCAGGACTATTCCGACGAGGGCGCGACCAACCGGGAATGGAACGTCGCCGCCAACATGGTGATCAGCGGCCAGGCCGGGTTCCAGTTCATGGGTGACTGGGCCAAGGGCGAATACATCTCCGCCGGACAGACGCCGGGCGTGGAATTCGGCTGCCAGATCCTCGGGAGCGGCGACGGCAAGCGCTACTTCAATCTCGCGCCGGATGCCTTCATCTTCCCGGTCCAGGACGGCGCCGACGGGTTGACGGAGACCCAGATGCTCCTCGCCAGGACGATGATGAGCCCGGAGGCGCAGATCGCCTTCAACGCCAACAAGGGTTCGGTTCCGGTGCGCCTCGACGTCGATCCGAGCCAGCTCGACGCCTGTTCGCAGATCGGGATGGAGATCCTCGAGACCGAGGACCAGCGGGTGCCGTCGGTCGATTTCCTCGTCTCGCCCGACATGATCGGCGCCGAGCGCGACCTCGCAGGGCAGTTCTGGGCCGACCCGTCGATGACGACCGACGATTTCGTCGAAGCCTTCGTCTACATCGTCGAATCCGAGCAATCCATGCGCTGAGCGCGTTCCCAGGCCGGCGGCTTCCGCCCGGCCCGGGGCCCACCGAACCTCAGCCAGCGAGATCGATCCAAATGGCAGTACATCTGAACAAAGGCCGCGTCGGCACCGACGTTTGCGGTCCGGTGACCGAACGTCTGCGCCTCAAGGGCCGCGTCGCCATGGTCACCGGCGGCTCACGCGGGATCGGCGCGGCGATGGCCCGCGGGCTCGCCGAGGCGGGGGCGGAGGTGGTCATCGTCTCGCGCCAGGGCGCGGAGGAGGGCGAGGCGATCGCCGAGGAACTGCGCGGGATCGGCGCGAAGAACTCCTTCGCCCTTCTCGCCGACGTGACGAAGCGCGCCACGCTCGACGCGGCGGTGGACGAGACGGTGAACCGCCTCGGCAAGCTCGACATCATGGTGGCGAATGCCGGCATCGGCATCGACGTCAACGCCGAGGACATGACCGAGGACCAGTGGGACCGGCTCATGGACGTCAACCTCAAGGGCGTCTTCTTCTCGGCCCAGGCGGCGGCGCGGCACATGATACCGCGCGGGCGCGGCAACATCATCGTCACCTCGTCGCTCTCGGCCTTCGTCGCCAACGGCAATCCGCAGGCCTGCTACAACGCCTCGAAGGCGGGCGTGAACATGCTGGTCCGCTGCCTCGCCTACGAATGGGCGCGCCACGACATCCGCGTCAACGCGATCGCGCCCGGCTACATCATGACCGACATCCTTGGCCCGTATCTCGAGGAATTTCCGGAAGAGGCCCACGGCTACATGATCCGGCCCGCCGCGATGAACCGGATCGGGACACCCGACGAACTCGCGGGCGCGGCCGTCTTCCTGGCCTCCGACGCGTCCAGCTACATGACCGGCCAGTGCATGGTCATCGATGGGGGATATTCACTCACACCGCTGGAAAATCGCCTGCTGTGAGGCTCCGGCCACGAAGAAAGGGGGGTTCAATGACAGTGCCTGCGAACACGAGGGAAGGGCCGAAGCGCCGATACGGCGCCTATCTCGGGCTTTTCCCCGCCTACCTCGTCGCTCTCGGCGTCTACATCTTCACGATGGGCTGGACGATCTGGATCTCGATGACCAATTCGAGAATGCTGCCGGTCAACAACTTCGTCGGCACGTTCCAGTACGAGCGCCTCTTTTCGGACGGCCGCTGGCAGGTGTCGGCGATGAACCTCGGGATCTATCTCGTCGTCTTCGTCGGGCTCAGCCTCGCGCTCGGGCTCCTGATGGCGATCGCGATCGACCAGAAGATCCGCTTCGAGGACGGGTTCCGCACGATCTACCTCTATCCGCAGGGCATGTCCTTCATCGTGACCGGCCTCGTCTGGCAGTGGATCCTCAATCCGCAATTCGGGATCGAGAAGATCTTCCACGGCCTCGGGCTGACGGGCGTCAACATCGACTGGCTCGTGCGGCCTGAGACGGCGATCTATGTCGTGGCCTTCGCCGGTGTCTGGCAGGCCTCGGGCCTCGTCATGGCCATCATGCTGGCGGGGCTCCGCGGCATCGACGAGGATCTCGTCAAGGCGGCCAAGGTCGAGGGCATCAGCCCCTACCGCTTCTATCGCCACATCGTCATTCCGCTGCTCGCGCCGATGTTCGCGACCTCGCTGGTCCTGCTCTCGGTCGGCGGCGTGAAGGTCTATGACCTCGTGGTCGCGCTCACCAACGGCGGGCCGGGCATCTCGAGCGAGGTTCCGGCGAAATACGTGATGGAGTTCCTCTTCCGGCGCGCCAACATCGGCCTCGCCTCGGCCGCCGCGACCGTGATGTTCATCACCGTGATCGCGGTCGTCGTCCCCTACATCTACGTCCAGGAATTCCGCGGCAAGCGTGCGAGGAAACCGGTATGACCACGGTAACGGACATCGACCCCGGCGGGCGCCCGAGACGGGGCGAGCATCGCCGGGCGCATAACCCGAACGCGGTCGGGCGCCGGCCGAGCGAAGTGACTGCGGGGCGGATCGGGCTCTATGCCTTCCTGATCTTCACGGCGGCCTTCTTCATCCTGCCGCTCTTCGTGATGATCATCACCTCGCTCAAGACCATGGACGAGATCCGGGCCGGCAGCGGCATCCTCGCACTGCCCCGGGGGCTCAACTTCGACGCCTGGGTCAAGGCCTGGACCTCGGCCTGCACCGGCCTCAACTGCGAGGGAATCCAGGTCGGCTTCGTCAATTCGATGAAGATCCTGATCCCGAGCACGATCCTGTCGATCTCGCTCGCGGCCTGGACCGGCTACATGCTCACCTTCTGGCGGGCGAAGGGATCGACCATCCTCTTCGCCGTGCTGATGGTCGGCGCCTTCATCCCGTTCCAGGTGTTCATCTATCCGCTGGTGCGGGTCTTCGCGAGCGTCGGCCTGTTCGGCACGCTGCCGGGCATCATCATCGTGCACACGATCTTCGGCCTGCCGGTGCTGACGCTGCTCTTCCGGAACTTCTTCGGCAGCCTGCCGATCGACCTCTTCAAGGCCAGCCGTGTCGATGGCGCGAACATTCCGCAGATCTTCTGGCACATCATGCTGCCGATGGCGACGCCGATGCTGGTCGTCGCGGTCATCCTGCAGGTCACGGGCATCTGGAACGACTTCATCCTCGGGACCGTCTTCGCCGGGCTCGACAACCTTCCGATGACCGTCCAGCTCAACAACATCGTCAATTCGACGACGGGCGAGAAGGAATACAACGTGAACATGGCCGCGACCATGATCACGGCGCTGGTTCCGCTCGTCGTCTACTTCTTCTCGGGTCGGTATTTCGTCCGCGGCATCGCGGCTGGCGCAGTGAAAGGATAAGAAGATGGCCGTTGTTCAAGCCAGGAACATTACCGTCGCCTTCGGCGCCGTGAAGGTGATCGAGGAACTCGACATCGACATCAGGGAGGGAGAATTCATCGTCCTCCTCGGCCCCTCCGGCTGCGGCAAGTCCACGCTGCTCAACTGCATCGCGGGGCTGCAGGAGATCGCCGACGGCCAGATCTGGATCGGCGACAACAACGTCACCTGGGCCGAGCCGGCGGATCGGGGCATCGGCATGGTGTTCCAGTCCTACGCGCTCTATCCGCGGATGACGGTGCGCGAGAACCTCAGCTTCGGGCTTCGCATGTCGAAGATGGCGAAGGCGGAGATCGAGAAGCGGGTGGCGCGCGCCGCCGGCATCCTGAAGATCGAGAACCTGCTCGACCGCCGCCCCTCCGAGCTCTCGGGCGGCCAGCGCCAGCGCGTCGCGATCGGCCGCGCGCTGGTGCGCGACGTGGACGTGTTCCTCTTCGACGAGCCGCTCTCGAATCTCGACGCGAAGCTCCGGACCGAGCTTCGGGTCGAGATCAAGAAGCTGCATCAGGATCTCACCTCGACGATGATCTACGTGACCCATGACCAGATCGAGGCGTTGACGCTCGCGGATCGGATCGCGGTGCTCAACAAGGGCAACATCCAGCAGTTCGCGAGCCCGAAGGAAATCTATGCGCGGCCGAACACGAAGTTCGTCGCCTCCTTCGTCGGCTCGCCGTCGATGAACTTCCTCAAGGGGGCGCTCACGGCGGATGAGGGTGGTCTCACCTTCGTCACCCGGACGAACCAGATGATCGACCTGAATGGCTATGCCACCAACGGCGCGGTGGCGGGACGGCGTGAGGTCGAGCTTGGTCTCCGGCCGGAACAGCTCTCGGTCGGCGCGGCCGGGCCGGCGCGTGTCATGGGCGAGATCAGCGTCATCGAGCCGATGGGCGCCGACGCGCTCATCTGGTTCCGGATCGGCGATGATACGCTGTCGGTCCGCGTCCCGAGCGAGGCCGGGCTGAACATCGGCGAGAGCATCGAGCTGTCCTTCGATCCGGCCGTGGTGTCGGTCTTCGACGCGGCCAGCGGCGAGCGCGTCTGAGGCGCGCGAGGAAACAGAAAAAGGAGGTCCGGGCAGTGTCCGATACCAAGATCGCTGTCATCACCGGCGCCACGGACGGGATGGGCCGCGTCGCGGCCCCACTTCTCGCCAGGGCCGGGTATCACGTCGTGATCCAGGGGCGCAGCGAGACGCGCGGCGCGGAGGTCGTCCGCGAGATCGATGAGGCCGGCGGCTCGGCCAGCTTCATGGCCTGCGACCTTGCCTCGCTCGACGACATCCGCCGCTTCGCGGGCGAGGTGGGGGCCGCCCACGGCCAGATCGACGTGCTCGTCAACAATGCCGGCATCGGCACCGGTCCCGAGGGCGCGCCGCGCGAGGAGAGCGCCGACGGGTTCGAACGCCGCTTCGCGATCAACTACCTCGCACCCTACCTGCTGAGCCGGCTGTTGCTCGACCGGCTGAGACCGGGAGCGCGCATCGTCAACGTGGCCTCCGATGGCCAGCACCCGATCGATTTCTCCGATCTGATGCTCGAGCGCGATTACTCCGGCGAAGCCGCCTACTGCCGCAGCAAGGTGGCGCTGATCATGGCCACTTTCGATCTCGCGAGCGATCTGAAGGGGGCCGGGGTGACTGCGAACACCATGCATCCCGGCTCCTACATGAATACGACCATGGTGCGCGAGATGAAGCACGCGGTCGTCGACAGCGTGGACGAGGGGGCGGGCTTCATCCTCGACCTCGCCGCCTCGCCGGAGCGCGCCGGCGTCACCGGCCGCTACTTCAATCGCGGCGTCGATACCCGCGCCGAGGAACAGTGCTACGATCCCGAGGCACGCCGGCGGCTGCGCGAAGCGACCGAGGCGATCCTCGCCGGACAGCGCGCCCATGCCTGACCGTCGCGCCCCCGGCTCCTTCCCGGCCAGAAACCTGGAGAGCAGTGCCGGGGGTGCGGGGGCGGCGAGCGCCCCGCCGGCGCGGGCGAACACGCCCGCGCCAATCAACAAACTCCGCGCGCACCCGCGCGCTCATCATGGCCGCCAAGGGCGGCCCGCGACAACGCCCAGCCCCGGATGCGCCCATGACCAACCACGCCGTCTACGTTACCGAGAACCGCAAGATGTCCCATGGCGAGGCCGAGATGCCCGCGGTCCGCGACCATGAGGTGCTCATCAGGATGAAATACTGCGGGGTCTGCGGCTCCGATGTGCATTTCTACGAGCACGGCGAGCCCGAGTTTCCCGATGTCTACCCGTTCATCCTCGGCCACGAGGGCGCGGGCGAGGTCGTCGAGGTCGGCGCCGCCGTCACCACGCTCGCACCGGGCGACCGCGTCGCGATCGAGCCCGGCATCCCCTGCCGGACCTGCGAATGGTGCGCCGGCGGCCGCTACAACCTCTGCCCGAACGTGGTCTTCCCCTCGGCGCCGCGCGCCCATGGCATCCTGCGCGAATACGTCGCCCATCCGGCGGAGATGTGCTTCAAGCTGCCGGATTCGATGTCCTTAGAGGAAGGCGCGCTCATCGAGCCGCTCGCCGTCGCCATGACCGCGGCGCGCGAGGCGGGCGCCCGGATCGGGCAGTCGGCGGCGATCCTCGGGGGCGGCTGCATCGGGCTCGTCACGCTGCTCGCACTGCGCGCCATGGGGCTCGACAGGATCACGGTCGTGGATCTCCACGACATCCGCCTCGACAAGGCGCGCGAGCTTGGCGCCTCGGCGGTCGTGAACGCGCGCGCGACGGACCCGATCGCCGAGGTCGTCCGGCTCCACGGCGGCACCGGCCCCGATCTGGTCTTCGAGACGGCGGGCAGCACCATCACCGCGCGCCAGACGATCCGCATGGTGAAGCGCGGCGGCACGGTGATGATCGTCGGCAATGTCACCGGCGAGACGCCGCTCGACCTGCAACTGATGACCAACAAGGAGATCACGCTCAGGACGAACTTCCGCTACAGCAACATCTACCCGGCGGCGATCGACGCGGTGGCCTCGGGCCGGATCGACGTGGGGAGCATCATCTCCCGCGCCTATCCGCTCAGCGAGGCGCCGCGCGCCTTCGAGGATTGCATCAACGAGAAGGCGACGATGGTGAAGGCGATCATCAGGTTCGAGGACGCCTGACCGTCCGCGCCGCCGAACCGACCCCGCATGGCACTCCCGACCGGAGAAGAGACATGGCTGCCCCCGAATTCATCTGCGCTGGAATGATCGTCGCCGACGTGCTCGTCGAAGGCTTCGAGGCGATACCGCGAGCCGGCGAGACCGCGCGCGTCTCCGGCGTCTCGCTCGCGGCCGGGGGCGATGCGAGCAACGAGGCGATCGCGCTCGCCAAGCTCGGGAACCGCGTCGGCCTCATGGGCCCGATCGGCGACGACGCGCAGGGACGGATGATCGCGGCGGACTGCGCGCGCCGGGGCATCGCGACCGAGGGGCTCAGCGTCGATCCCGACCGGCCGACCACGACCGGCGTGGTCCTGATCGAACGGGGCGGCGAGCGCAGCTTCCTGTCGCCGGCGAACGGGACGATCGGCGCGCTCGGGCCCGAGCATATCGACCTCGGGCTGATCCGTCCGGGTCTGCGCGCTCTCTCGATCGGCAGCCTCTTCACCGCCGCCCGCTTCGACCTTGAAGCCGTGACGCCGCTCCTGCGCCGGGCGAAGGAGGTGGGCGCGATCACCATCGCCGACATGGTGATGGACCAGCGGGGCTACGGGCTCGACGATCTCGCCTCGGCCTGGCCGCATCTCGACTATGTCGTGCCGAGCGCGCTCGAGGCGGAGCTGTTCACCGGCCTGACCGCCCCCCGGGCCATCGCGGCGCGATTCCGCGAACTCGGCGTGCGGAACGTCGTGCTCAAGCGCGGCTCGGCGGGCGCCATCGCCTTCGTCGGCGAGACCGAGGTGACCTGCCCGGCCTTCGACGTTCCGGTCGCCGATACCACCGGCGCCGGCGACAATTTCGTCGGGGGCCTCGTTCATGCGCTCGTCAAGGGTTTCCCGATCGACCAGGCGCTCCGTTTCGCCTCGGCCGTCGCCGCGCTCTCGGTCCAGGCCGTGGGCGCCGGCGCCGGGCTTCGCGATCTGGCGCAGGTCGAGGAATTTCTGGCACGAACGGCGGAACCCGCGACGCTCCCGTGAGCGGTGGTGGCGGTTGAGCCCGACGCTGGCGCGGGACGCGGAGGTCGTGGCCCCTCACAGCACGCCGCGCAGGATCATCTCCAGTCCGAGCGCCGCGAGGACGATCAGGAACCCGCGGCGGAAGGCGGCGGGGCTGATGGCGTGGCGCAGCTTCTGCCCCAGCCACATCCCGATCAGGGCCGGCACGACCGCCGCCGCCGAGAACGCGAGCTGATCGGCCTGCCACGCCTGCCGCGATACCAGCCCGATCATCAGGGCGACGGTCGATACCGTGAAGGACAAGCCGAGCGCCTGCATCAGATCGTCCTTCTCCAGCCCGAGGGACTGGAGATAGGGCACGGCGGGGATGACGAAGACCCCGGTCGCGCCGGCGATCGCCCCGGTGACGAGGCCGACCAGCGGCGACAGCCAGCGCTCCCAGGCGCGGGGCGCGTGAAACGGCCGCGCGAAGAGCGTGTAGAGCGCGTAGACGACCAGCGTGACCCCGAGGGCGGGCGTCGTGACGCGGGCGTCTCCGCCGGTCAGCAGCGGCGCCGAGATCAGCGTGCCGATCAGGCTCGCCGCCATCATCGGCCAGAGCCGCCGGACCAGCGCGCCGAAGCGCGGCCCCGCCAGCAACTGCCAGAGATTCGTGACCATGGACGGCACGATCAGCAGGCTCGCCGCGGTCAGCGGCGAGAGCAGCGCGCCGAGCGCGCCCATGGCCACCG
The DNA here is from genome assembly GCF_047275745.1 of Amaricoccus sp. W119. Classification (NCBI taxonomy): domain Bacteria; kingdom Pseudomonadati; phylum Pseudomonadota; class Alphaproteobacteria; order Rhodobacterales; family Paracoccaceae; genus Amaricoccus; species Amaricoccus sp. W119. Next base: position 24,905 of record NZ_JBKQWU010000045.1, read on the forward strand.
TGGGCAGGCCCATGCCGGTGACACCCTTGACGATACCGGCCGCGAGAAAGGTGACGGCGACGAGAGGAACGACGAGATCGGTCATGCCTCTCGATAGCAGACCGCCGCGCGCCGGCAACGCGCATTCCGCGAGACCGGAGATCCGGTGACCGGAAGGCCGAGATCGGAGCGCGGGTGCAGGGTCTCAGAAACCGGCCCGCAGCCCTTCCACGCCCTTGACCAGCAGGCCGGCGTCCACGCCGACGGCGGTGAAGGTGGTGCCAAGCTGGAGGCAGCGTTTCGCGAAGGCCACGTCCGGGGTGAGGATGCCCGCGGGCTTGCCGGCGGCGAGGACGCGGGCGATGGCATCCTCGATGGTCGCGACCACCTCCGGATGACCGGCGTTCCCGGCATGGCCGAGGCTCGCGGCGAGGTCGGCCGGGCCGATGAAGACCCCGTCCACGCCCTCGACCGCCGCGATCTCCTCGAGCCTTTCGAGGGCCTCGCCTGTCTCGATCTGGACGAGCAGGCAAAGCTGCTCCTCGACGCGCGTCGCATAGCCCAGTACGCGGCCGAAGCGGGTGGCGCGGGTAACACCCGAGACGCCCCGGATGCCGCGCGGCGGATAGCGCATCGCCGCGACCGCCGCCGCCGCTTCCTCCGCCGTCTGCACGTAAGGGACGAGCAGGGTCTGGGCGCCGAGATCGAGGAAGCGCTTGATGAGGACGGGGTCGTTGGTCGCGGGCCGGACGACCGCGGCGGTGGGGTAGGGCGCCACCGCCTGCAATTGCGGCAGCACCGTCAGGGGATCGCCCGGGCTGTGCTCGGTGTCGAGGAGCAGCCAGTCGTAGCCGGCGCCGGCGAGAAGCTCGGNGTGGGGTAGGGCGCCACCGCCTGCAATTGCGGCAGCACCGTCAGGGGATCGCCCGGGCTGTGCTCGGTGTCGAGGAGCAGCCAGTCGTAGCCGGCGCCGGCGAGAAGCTCGGCGACATAGGGACCGGGCAGGGACGACCAGAGGCCGATCTGGCTCCGGCCGGCGCGGAGCGCGGCCTTGAAGGCGTTCGGGGGCAGATCCATCACGCTTGGCTCCAATGGCGGCGCAGGAACGCGAGGCTCGCGCGCATGTCGGTTTCCAGATCCGTCACCCCGCATTCGGCCGAGATCATGCCCCGGTAGCCCGCCTCGCGGAGCTTCGCGAAGAAGAGCTCGTAGGGATAGGACCCGGTTCCCGGACTCATTCGGCCGGTATCGGCCAGATGGACATGGGTCAGTCCCGCGGCATTCGCCACCAGCTCGTCGAGCGGCTCGTCTTCCTCGTCCATATGGTAGAAATCCGCGAGGAAGCGGATTTCCGGCCGATCTACGGCTTCGGCGAAGGCGCGACCCTCGGACAGGCTGTTGATGAGATTGGATTCCTCGCGGTTCAACGGCTCGATCACCAGCGTCGCGCCGGTGCCGGCCAGCGCCTCGGCCGAGAGCCGCAGCGCCTCGCGCATCTCCTCCTCGCCGCGCGCGCGGTCCCAGCCCTCGGGGATGCTCCTGGCCCAGCCCGAACCGAAGGCGACGACCCTGGCTTCGCCGAGCGCGAGCAACTCCGACGCGCGTTTCAGATAGTCCCGGAACCGGGGCAGGTCCGCCTCCGGCCCGACGACCCGAAGGTCGCGGGGCAGGAAGGTGTTGAAGGCCGCCGTCGGCAGCGCCGCGCCGGCGACCGCCTTGCGCGCGGCGGCGAAGGTCTCGCGATCCTCGAGGCCGAGGGGCGCGAGGGCGACCTCCACGAAATCGAGGCCGATGTCGCGCATCAGCGGGGCGTCGGACAGCGGGCGGCACCAGCCGATCATGTCGCATCCGCGGCGAATGACACGCCGATGGCGCCGAGCGCGCCGTAGTCGGCCTGGATCACGTCCCCCGGCCTGATGTCGACCGGCCGGGTGAAGGAGCCGCCGAGGACGATATGGCCTTTCCGGAGTCCCGCGCCCACGCCGGCGAGCTTGTTGACGAGCCAGGCGACGCCAGCCGCCGGATGGCCCATGATCGCGGCGGCGAGCCCGGTATCCTCGATGATGCCATTCTGCGACAGGATCGCGCCGACCCGGCGGAGGTCCACGTCAAAGGGCCTGACCGGGCGGCCGCCAAGAACGATGGCACCAAATGCGGCGTTGTCGGCGATCGTGTCGACGATCGCTCGCGGCACCTCTGTGCGATAGTCGATGATCTCGAGCGCGGGGGTGACGAATTCGGTGGCGCGCAGCACGTCGTGGACCCGGGTCCCCGGCCCTTCGAGATCCTCGCCCATGACGAAGGCGAGCTCGACCTCGATCCTCGGCCTGATGAAGCGGGAGACCGGGACGCGGGCGCCGTCGTCGTAGAGCGCGTCGTCGAGGATGCGGCCGTAGTCCGGTTCGGTCATCTTGGAGGCGAGCTGCATGGCGCGGGAGGTGAGGCCGATCTTGTGGCCGACCACCTTCGCGCCCGCCGCGATCCGCGCCTCGGCCCAGAGGTCCTGCACGCGGTAGGCATCGGCGAGTTCCATGCCGGGATAGGTCTTCGAGAGCTGGGGGACGGGGACGCGGGTCCGCTCGGCTTCGAGGATCGAGGCGGCGGCGGCGCGGAGGTCTTCCTCGGTCATGACGGGCATTCTCTCACTTGATCGGGGGACGCGGCAGCTTCGCCTCGCCCGGTTCCATGACATAGGTATAGGAGAGCTGGACCCAGGGCGCCGGCACGTCCGGACGGTCGGGGTTGGGCTCCCGATGCTCGACGAAATCGCCGGTCAGCGCGCTTGTGACGCCGAACTGCACGTCGGAGTCGATCCAGGGGCAGGAGGGATCGAAAACCTGGCTGATCAGGGTCTTGTAGCCCTGCTTGAAGACCAGCGCGTGCAGATGCGCGGGGCGGTAGGGATGGCGGTCCTGCGCCCTTAAGAGCCGCCCGACCACGGTGTCGGTCGGGATCGGATAGCCGATCATCTTCACGGTCCAGAACCAGAAGCGGCCGTCGGCGTCGGTGGTGAACTTGCCGCGCAGGTTCATGTCGGCCTGGTCGGGGTCCTGGTTCTCGTAGAGACCGATCGGCGAGGCGTGCCAGACATCGACCTCGGCGCCTTCGATCGGATTCCCGTCGCGATCCTCGACCCGGGCCGAGACGAAGAGCGGCGTGCCCGGCGTGTCGGAGCGGATGATCGTGCCGCCGTTCTCGACGCGCGGCGAGTTGAGGCGCCAGAACGGCCCGAGCAGCGACTGCGACGTTTCGGTCTGGCCGCCGTCGCCGTTGTTGAGCAGGCAGACCAGCGTCGAGACGCCGAGTGTACCGCCCCCGGATCCTGAGACACCTGATTGCGCTTACGCGGCCAGCGGGATCGTGTCCATCTGGTCGCGTCGGAATTGGGCTGGGGAGCGGTGTCCGTGCCGCTCGATCAG
>NZ_JBKQWU010000046.1:0-28104 GCF_047275745.1 Amaricoccus sp. W119
CTTCTGAGCGTCCGTGAACTTCGATGCCTTCATGCCATCGCCTCCTATCCCGGCCAGACAAACCGTACCCGAATTTTCCAGGAATGGACGGCCCAGTTCTCAGGGGGCAGAGCAGTGACGATCTCATTCATGAACGGCTTCCTCGATGGGGTGGATCAGCCCTCGACATCGCACATCGCGCTGTCGGGAGCGGGAGCCGCCCACCCCATCTATGGCGGATCAATGGCCACACCCACGCTCCGCCTTGAGACGGGCGACTCCTTTCTCAAGGCCACGATCTCGGCCTGCTCGGCACTTGCACGACCGTTGCCAGGAAACGCACCGAGCGGCGCATTCTCAAGCTCCCGCATCCGCCGCCGCGGCACGCTCTCCGAAAGCTCGAGCTCCCGGCAGGCCTGCGCCACCCCGACGCCGCGCTCCGTCACCAACTTCACCGCCTCGATCTTGAACTCGCGGCTGAACGTCCGTCTCTTCATTTGCTGTCTCAAGCTCCATGGTCACGATCTTATCTCCGTGTCCACGGAACCGGCAGCAGGCCAGGTTGCCCCCTTTTGCCGGCGGCACCGTGCTGGCGCACCCGCGCGCAGGAACTGTTGATCATCACGATGTCGCCGTCGCAGGGGCCGGACACCGTCGCCAGCAGGCGATCCACACCCCCCGCGGGCCCTGAGCCGTTTGCCCCGAAGCTTCGTCTCAGGCCTCGCGCGGATGGTCGTCGAACCTGACTGAACCGAAGGCGTCGTCGAAGCGCTGCTCGAACTCGTCGCTGTCGATCCAGTCCGCGAGCTTTCCCATCGTGGCCACGAATGCCGAGACCTCCTCCGCGTCGAGCTTCGCGAAGAGCAGCTTCAGCCCGATGTCGGTGAGCGCGTCGGCGCGCGATCGAGCCTCCTGTCCGGCCTCGGTGATGTAGAGGCCGAAGCGACGCGCGTCGGACTTGAAGTTTCGCCGTTCGATCTGTCCGCCCCGGACCAGGTTCTGGATGAGCCGGGAGGCGAGGCTGCGCTCCAGCGCGCCCATGACGGTGATGTCGGCGAAGGTGATCCCCGGATTGTCACCGATCAGGCGGAGAACCCTGACCGTTCTGACGTCGAGCCCCACGTGTTCCACGAAGCGGTCCTCGACCGAATCGACCGTGACGCTCGCCAGTATGTTCAGCTGGTAGATCGGGTTTCCCTTGCGAAATGTCGCTGACCAGTTTCGGACCATGCCTCGCCTCATTTCCTGCGGATTCAACGGCCTGTCGCCGCGCTCTCCTCCTCTCATATGGGGCAGAAACTCTCTATACACAACCATCTTAAGATGATACTATCTCGATCAAAGACAGATATGGAGGGTTCCGGAATGAGCATTCTTGAGGATATCGCCGCGCAGCAGCATGAATTCGTTGGCTGGCGGCACGCGCTGCACGAGAATCCGGGCATCGGCTTCGCCGAAACGTTCGCCGCCGAGCTGGTGGCACGGAAACTGGAGGAGTTCGGCTTCGATGAGGTGCATACCGGCATCGGCGGGACGGGTGTGGTGGGCGTCCTCCAGGGCGCGCGTCCTTCGAACCGGGTGATCGGCCTCCGCGCGGACATGGACGCCCTGCCGATCATGGAAGAGACCGGCAAACCCTATGCCTCCAAGGTCCCCGGGGTGATGCACGCCTGCGGCCACGACGGTCATACCGCCACGCTGCTGGCCACCGCCTGGCAGCTCGCGCGCAGCCGGGATTTCGCCGGCAAGGTCGTCTTCATCTTCCAGCCCGCCGAGGAAGGGCTGGGCGGCGCTCTCGCCATGATCGAGGACGGCCTGCTGCGGCGCTTTCCGTGCGACCGGATGTATGCCTATCACAACATGCCCGGCCTGGAGTTCGGCCGCATGCTCACGCGCCCCGACCGGCTGATGGCGGGCAGCATCTTCTTCACGATCCGCGTTCAGGGCCGGGGCGGCCATGCCGCCCAGCCGCAGGCCACGGTCGATGCCACGCAGATCGCCTCGAACATCGTGATGACGGCGCAAAGCATCGTCGCCCGGAACATCGACCCGGTCCAGACCGGCATCGTCTCGTTCACCGACGTCTACGCCGGGACCAACAGCTTCAACGTCATCCCGGACAAGGCGTCGCTGAAGGGCTGCCTGCGCTTCTTCGACAAGCAGATCGGCGACGCGATGGCGGAGCGGCTGGAAGCGATCGCGAAGGGTGTCGCGGCAACCTATGGCGGCGAGGTCGAGGTCGAGTTCGAAGAGATCTTCGTGCCGCTGGTCAACGATCCCGAGGCGACTTCCGTGGCCATCGCGGCCGCGATCGACATCGTCGGCGAGGACAAGGTCGATGGCGAGATCACGCCGATCCCCGGCAGCGAGGATTTCGCCTACATGATCGAGAATCTTCCCGGCAACTACATCTGGGTCGGTACCGGCCCCGGAGCGATGCCCCATAACCCCGGCTTCGACTTCAACGACGATATCATCCCGGTCGTCGCCAGCTATTTCTGCCGGCTGGTCCAGATCGAACTCGCCTGATCACAGAGCGCCACGGCGCGGCATCCAACAGAGGAGTACAGCATGGAACAGGTCCTTCAGATCGCCAACAGCCCGGCCATGTGGCTTCTGGCGATCCTCATCGTCACCGTCGTCGTGGCGCAGGCGGCTCTCTACCTGCGCATGACCCTTTCCTTCTCCGACCGCTTCGGGATCCTCTCCCGGGAGGAGCGGCAGGTGGTCTACAAGACCGCGACCATCAACTCGATCGGGCCGGCGATCGCCGTGTTCTTCGTCGCGGTGTCGCTGGTCGCGATGGTCGGCAGCCCCGTCACCCTGATGCGGGTGGGCGTCATCGGCTCCGCGGTCTTCGAATTCGTCGCCGCCGACCAGGGCGCGCGGGCCGTCGGCGCGGAACTTGGTACCGACAGCTACACGCTCGAGGCCTTCACCGCCTCCGTCTGGGTGATGACGCTCGGCGGCATGGGCTGGCTGCTCACGACGTTCTTCGCGACCAAGACGCTCGACCGGACCCAGGACCGGCTGAACGGCAGCAACCCGGGGCTGATCCGGGCGATGGGCACCGCCACCCCGATCGCGATCTTCCTCGTCCTCGGCGCCAACGCCGTCGTCGACAAGCAGTGGTTCAGCAGCATCTCCGTCGCGGCGGACGATCTCGCCGCCGTCGCGGTCAGCGCGCTCTGCATGGTGGCGCTCTACTTCGTCGGCCGCAGCCGCCCGTGGCTCCGCGAATGGAGCATCGGCTTCAGCCTCGTCGCGGGCCTCGTGGCCGGCTATCTCGTCGGCCAGTCCCTGGCCTGATCGTCACCCTGTCCCGGAGACCGTTCCAATGACCGACCAGACCCTCGAAGGCTTCTACCGCAACAACTTCATCCCCCGCGCCCACCGTATCGGCCGTGCGACCCTGCTCGTCGCCATGATCCTCTGCGTGTTCCCGGCGCTCTATCTCTCCTTCGTCCTCGGCGCCTTCCCCGGCACCGGCGCGATCCTGACCGGCTTTCTCGCCATCGTCGCCTTCGTCGGCATCATGTGGGTGGTCGAGCCGATCTCCTACTTCCCGGTGCTCGGCGTCTGCGGCACCTACATGAGCTTCCTGTCGGGCAACATCGGCAACATGCGCATGCCGGTGGTCGTCTCCTGCCAGAACGCCATCGGGGCCGAGGCCGGCAGCCGCAAGGCCGAGGTCGCCGCGGTGATCGGCATCGCCGTCTCGGTGATCGTGAACCTGGTGTTCCTCATCGCCCTGGTGCTGATCGGCAAGGCCCTGATCGACGTCCTGCCCGCGCCGGTCGCGCAGGCGGTGAAGGACTACACCCTGCCGGCTCTCTACGGCGCCGTCATGGTGATGTTCACGAGCAGCGCCACCCGGCGGAACGCGCTCACCGGCATCCTCGTCGGCCTCGCCGTCTTCGTGTCGCCGGTTCCCGAGATCTTCGGCTCGGCCGCGGCCGGCATTCTCGCCATCGCCGCCGTGGTGGTGACCAACACGGGCCGATTTCGCGCGGTAGCCCAGAACGCCTGAAGTTCCGGCCGGCGGCACCCCACCGCCGGCCAGTCCACTCCGAAGAGGGGCCGGATGCGACGGCCCCGAGCCTTTGTCGCGCGAGCCACCTCGCAACTGCCATAGCATGCCAACCTACAGGCCCCGCCGCGGGGAGGGCGCCATCATGGGCGCCGGCCGACGGCGCGATGAGGAGAAGACGATGACCATGCTCACCGAGACCGAGAACCCGATCACGCGGCAATTTCCGGAGCCCGTGGCCTGGGACGCCCTGACCCTCTCGCGCGCGATCCATGCCCGCGAGATATCCTGCCGCGAGGTGATGGCCGCCTATCTCGCCCATATCGAGGCCAGCAATCCCGCCGTCAACGCCATCGTCTCGATGCGCGACGGCGACGAGCTCCTCCGCGAGGCGGACGCTCGTGACCGGCAGCTCGGGCAAGGCGAGTCGATGGGCTGGCTGCATGGCATCCCCCAGGCGATCAAGGATCTCTCCGCCACCGCCGGCCACAGGACGACGATGGGCTCGCCGCTCTTCGCCGACAACGTCCCGAGCTCCGACAGCATCATGGTCGAGCGGATCCGGGGCGAGGGCGCGATCATCATCGGCAGAACCAACGTGCCGGAATTCGGCCTCGGCTCGCATACCTACAACCCGGTCTTCGGGGCGACCCGCAATGCCTATGATCCGAGCCGTAGCGCCGGCGGGTCGAGCGGCGGCGCCGCCGCGGCACTGGCCATGCGCCTGCTCCCGGTCGCCGACGGCAGCGACATGATGGGGTCCCTCCGCAATCCCGCCGCCTACAACAACGTCTACGGACTGCGCCCGTCCTTCGGACGCGTGCCCTTCGGTCCGACGCCGGAGACCTTCGGCCAGCAGCTCGCGACCGAGGGGCCGATGGCGCGGACCGTCGCCGATCTCGCGAGGATGCTCGCAACCCAGGCCGGCCCGGACCCGCGGGCGCCGCTTTCGATCAATGACGATCCGGCCGTCTTCGCCGGAAGCCTCGATCAGGACCTGAAGGGGGTTCGTATCGGCTGGCTGGGCGACTGGCAGGGATACCTGCCGATGGAGGAAGGAATACTGCCGCTCTGCGAGCGCGCCCTCGGCACCTTCCGGGATCTCGGCTGCGAAGTCGACGATGTCGTGCCGGATTTCGACCCGGCGCGGCTCTGGCAGTGCTGGCTGACCCTGCGCCATTGGGGCGTCGCCGGCTTGCTGGAGGCGCTCCACGCCGATCCGGCGAAGCGCGCGCAGCTCAAGCCCGAGGCCATCTGGGAGGTCGAAGGCGGCCTCGCCCTGTCCGGACTCGACGTGCACCGGGCGAACGTGATCCGCAGCGCCTGGTACGCCACCCTGCAGAGGCTTTTCGAGCGCTACGACTTCCTCGCCCTGCCGACGGCGCAGGTCTTCCCTTTCCCGGTGGAAGAGGCCTGGCCCACCCGGATCGCCGATCGTCAGATGGACACCTACCACCGGTGGATGGAGGTCGTCGTGCCGGGCTCGCTCTCCGGCTGCCCGGTGATCAGCGTTCCCGCGGGCTTCGGCGCGTCGGGCCTGCCGATGGGAATCCAGATCATCGGCCCGCACCAGGCCGATCTCGCGGTGCTGCGGCTTGCCCGCGGATACGAGCGCGCGGCCAGCGCGGAACTGGCGCGGACCCCGAACCTCGGCGCCTAGGCTCGCCACCGCCCGCGGGGCCAGCCGGCGTTCGGCTGGCCCGTGGGCGAAGGTCGTGCCCGGGGTGTCGCGCCAGGGCATCCGTTTCGGCTGCTCCGCCGCGCGCACCGGCGAAGCAGCGGCCGGGGTGGCGGTGGCGCGGCCTCGAAACCGGCCGCCGCCGTTGTCCGGGTCCCGCGCTACTGGCCAGCCGTCGGTCGCGCCATCTTCGCGTGACGGCGCGCCTTTTCCTCCTCGCTCAGCCGCTTGTGCTCGCGTCCGGCTTCCTGCGTGGCCGCGTCCCCGCCGATCAGGCTTGTCTCACCCGCCATCAGGGCGGCGTAACCCTGCCGCGCGACGCGGGCAGGATCGTTCTTCCAGCTGTTGTCGCCAAATTCCGTCGCTCCCATGCCCGCGCGGGCATGGAAATCGGTCGCGGTGGCGCCGGGATGCAGGATCGTTATCTGGACGCCGGTGCCGGAAAGCTCCTCGCGGATGCTGTGTCCGAACGAGGTCAGGAAGGCTTTGGACGGTCCATAGACGCTCTCATATGGCGTCGGCGTGGTCGCGGAGAGGGAACTGACCAGAAGAATCCGGCCGCCGCCATTCCGCGCCATTCCGGGGATCAGGGCGTGGGCCATGCGGACGGGCGACAGGATATTGAGCGCGATCAGTCGCAGGTGGTCTTGCAGCGGAATGTCAACGAAGGCCCCTCCGATGGCGATGCCCGCGTTGAACACCGCGATGTCCAGCGGGCGGCCCGTATCCGTGATGGCGTCGATGACGGCGTTCGTACCATCCTCGGTCGCCAGATCGGATCGCACGGGCGTGACCTGAACGCCGGACTGGCGCAGGTCCTCCGCCGCGGCATTCACGCGGTCGCTTGAGCCGGTGATGACGAGGTCGTGGCCATCCTTCGCCAGCAGCCGGGCCAGTTCGAGGCCGATCCCGGCGGAGCCGCCGGTGACAAGGGCGAGCGGGTTCGTGGCAGGTGAGGCGGTCATGGGGCTATCTCCTTCCCTTATTGCTTCATCCAGTCGGCAAATCGACCGGCCCAGTCCGGATGCCAGCGTGACAGGGCGGGACGGTTCTGGATCATGTCCTCGGCGGCCCAGCGGATGCGCCTGGCATCGGTATCGGACGCGACTTCGTTGTCCGGGCAGATGACGTAGAAATCGCCGTTCAGCAGCCGGGCGGTGAAATGATCCACCAGTTGCCCGGCGCTCCAGGGAGCCTCGGGCTTGGCGTCGGTTTCCCGCATGCCCGGAAAGTTCATCGGCGTCCAGGTATAGCCCGGCACGAGAAGATGGGCGGAGACGCGGCCACCGGTGGCATCGCGCAACTCGTGCTCCAACTGCTCGGTCAGAACCTTGATCCCGGCCTTGGCCACCGAATAGGCGGCGTTTCCGGGTGGCGTGGTGATGCCTTCCTTCGAGCCCAGATTGACGATGGCGGCGGGTCGGTCGCCTGCGATCATGCCCGGGACGAACAGATGCTGCGCGGCGAGCGCCGAGGTGAAGTTCACGTCCAGCGTCTCGCGCCATGCTTCGGGCGCATCCCAGGGGCCCGCCTTCCTCATCATGCCGGCGTTGTTGATCAGCAGATCGACCGCCCCGAAACGCGCGATGGTCCGGTCGCGCAGGCGGGTCAGGTCGTCCATCGAGGCGACGTCTCCGACAACGGCCAGCACATCGGTTTCGAGCGACCGCGCGAAGGCCGCCAGCGCCTCGCCGTCCCGGTCGAACAGGGCGAGGTTCATGCCCCGGATCGCCAGGTCGCGGGCGATGGCGGCGCCGATACCCTTCGCGGCGCCGGTGACGACGGCGGTCCTCCCGGTGGAGATGATCGCGTGCATGCGGTTGGTCACTCTTCGCTCCTTCCATCGCCTGAACTCGAAAGGCGAGGTAGCGTTGGCCGCGCGGGATTATAAGTTGAGTGAACTTGCACGTAGTGTTCTATTCAGCGGATCATCCGGTTGCCCGTTGCCCGAGAGGACCGACGCGATGGCATCGAAGCTCAGCAGGGCCGATCTGGGCGATCTGAACCTGTTCCGGATCATCGCCGAAACCGGTGGTTTCCGCCGGGCGGCGCACGAGCTGGACATGTCGCCCTCCGCCGTCAGCCATGCCATGCGCGGTCTGGAGGAGCGCCGGGGGGTCCGGCTGTTCAACCGGACCAATCGCAGCGTGACCCTGACCCCGGCGGGACATGATCTGCTGACGGATATACGGGCCGGGTTCGCCGCCATTGAAAGCGGGCTGGAGGCTCTGAACCAGTATCGGGAAACACCCGCGGGGCATCTGCGCATAAGCGCGTTCAGCGATGCCGCGCGTCTGGTGGTCGGCCCCATCCTGGCGGATTATGCGCGAGCCTATCCCGATGTGCGGCTGGAACTCGTGGTCGATGACCGGATGGCCGATATCGTGAAGGACGGTTTCGACGCCGGCATCCGTTACGGCGGAACCGTGCCCGTGGACATGATCGCCGTTCCGCTGGGGCCGGAACTGCGATGGGTCATGGCCGCCTCGCCGGGATATCTGGCGAGCGCCTCGCCGCTGGCGAAGCCCGGAGATCTGCGGAACCACCGCTGCGTCGGCATGCGCATGGGCAATGGCCGCGTCTATCATTGGGAGCTGGAGCGCGGTGAGGAGACCTTCCTCTTCACCTGTGACTGGCCGGTCATCGCGAATGACACGATCGCCACGATCGAATTCGCCGAAGCCGGTGGCGGGATCTGCTACGTACTGGAGGATCGCATCCGCCCGCGACTGGAGGATGGCCGGCTGATCGAGGTGCTGCCGGACTGGTCGTCCATGGGACCCGCCTTTCACCTCTACTATCCAGGCCGCCGCCAGCTGCCCGAGGCCCTCCGCGCGCTGCTTCGAATGATGCGGGGGTCGAACTGAGACAGGCGAGGAAGCCGACGTTCTCGGCCCGAAGAGTGCCAGGCGAGCCCGATCCGCGGGTGGCACGGGGGGCGTTTCGAGAGGCCGGCTTTCCGCGCCGGTTCGACGGCGGGGACGCGGGCGGTTTCGAGAGGCTCAGCGAGGATCTTCCGGTCGAGGCATCGATTATCGACCTTCGGTCCATATTCCATCTGAAAAATGGTCTGTTCGACTTCGGATCATATCGTTTTTGGTCCCAAGGACCAAATCCATCTTGGTACATCTATCTGATCGAACAGGGAGATCAGCATGTCTCAAGTCAGCCCGACCGTGTTCTCGACGGAAGCGAAGTTCGCGGATGAAACCGTGCTGCTCGACGCGCTGGCCAATGAGGCGCGGCTGAGCCCGGATGACCGCGCCGCGATCAGCCGCCGCGCCGCCGGTCTGGTGCGCCGCATCCGCTCCGAGGCGAAACCCTCGATGATGGAGCATTTCCTCGCCGAATACGGGCTCTCGACGCGCGAGGGCGTGGCGCTCATGTGTCTCGCCGAGGCGATGCTGCGCGTCCCCGACCGCCAGACGATCGACGCGCTGATCGAGGACAAGATCGCGCCCTCGGACTGGGGCAGGCATCTCGGCGAGGCGACATCGACGCTGGTCAACGCCTCGACCTGGGCGCTGATGCTGACCGGCAAGGTGCTGGACGACGATCAGGCGGGCACGCTGCGCCGCATGGTCCGCCGGCTGGGCGAGCCGGTCATCCGGAGCGCCGTGGGACGGGCGATGAAGGAGATGGGCCGCCAGTTCGTCCTCGGCCAGACCATCGAGGCGGCGCTCGAGCGCGCCCGGGGACTCGAGGCGCGGGGCTATACCTACAGCTACGACATGCTGGGCGAGGCGGCGATGACCGGCGCCGACGCCGCGCGCTACGACCGCGCCTATACGGATGCGATCGCGGCCATCGCGAAGGCCTGCGACAAGGGTTCGGTCGAGGCCAATCCGGGCATTTCGATCAAGTTCTCCGCGCTGCACCCCCGCTACGAGGTCGCGCAGGAAGAGCGCGTCATGGCCGAACTGGTGCCAGTGGTCTCGCGGCTCGCCCAGGCGGCGAAGGCGGCGGGCATGGGGCTGAACGTCGACGCGGAGGAACAGGACCGGCTCGTCCTGTCGCTCAAGGTCATCGAGGCGGTCCTCTCCGATCCCGCGCTCGCCGGCTGGGACGGGTTCGGCGTGGTCGTGCAGGCCTATGGCAAGCGCGCGGGGCTGGTGATCGACTGGCTCCACGAGACCGCGACCCGGCTCGACCGCCGGATCATGGTCCGGCTCGTCAAGGGCGCCTACTGGGACACCGAGATGAAGCGGGCGCAGGTCGAGGGGCATCCGGCCTTCCCGCTCTTCACGAACAAGGCCGGCACCGATGTCAGCTACATCGCCAATGCGCGCAAGCTGATCGGCTACGCCGACCGCATCTATCCGCAGTTCGCGACCCACAACGCCCATACCGTCGCCGCGATCCTCGAGATGGCTGGGGATGACATCCGCTACGAGTTCCAGCGCCTGCATGGCATGGGCGAGCGTCTCTACGATATCGTCATGAAGGAGGCCCGGGGCCGGTGCCGGATCTACGCGCCGGTCGGCGCGCATCGCGACCTGCTCGCCTATCTGGTGCGCCGGCTGCTCGAGAACGGGGCGAATTCCTCCTTCGTGCACCAGATCGTCGAGGAATCGGTCACGCCCGAGGAGATCGCCCGCGACCCGTTCGACGCGCTCGCGACCGCCAGCGCGCCGCGCGGGCTCGTCAGGCCGGCGGATCTGTTCGGCGCGGACCGCCGGAACTCGCAGGGTTTCGATCTCACCGACGAGGAGACCCTGGCCGCGATCTACGCCGAGCGTGACGCGCCGCTTCCCGACGCGTCGCCGCTGACGGTGAGCGAACCCTCGGGCGAGACGCGGGACGTGCTCAATCCGGCGACGGGGGAGGTCATCGCGAAGGTGCTGATGGTCGACGCGGAAACCGCGGCGCGGGCGATCGACGACGCACGTATCTGGGACGCGCCCGCCGCCGAACGGGCGGAGAGCCTGCGCCGCGCGGCCGATCTCTTCGAGGCGAATTCGGGCCGGATCTTCGGCATCCTGGCGCGCGAGGCCGGCAAGTCGCTGGGCGACGCGGTGGCCGAACTGCGCGAGGCGGTGGATTTCCTGCGCTACTACGCCGCCGAGGGCGAGACCCGCCCGGGCGCGCCGCGCGGCATCGTCGGTGCGATCAGCCCCTGGAACTTCCCGCTCGCGATCTTCACCGGGCAGATCGCGGCGGCGCTGATGGCGGGCAACGCCGTCATCGCCAAGCCGGCCGAAGCCACCCCGGTCATCGCGTGGCTCGGCGTCGCGCTGATGCATGAGGCGGGCGTGCCGAGGGCCGCGCTGCAGTTCCTGCCCGGACGCGGTGGCGTCGTCGGGGCCGCGCTGACCCGGGACGCGCGGGTCTCGGGCATCGTCTTCACCGGCTCGACCCAGACGGCGCGGACGATCGCGGGCAACATGGCGGCCGATCTCCGGCCCGGAACGCCGCTCATCGCCGAGACCGGCGGGCTCAATGCGATGATCGTCGATTCGACGGCGCTGCCCGAACAGGCGGTGCGCGACATCGTCATGTCGTCCTTCCGCTCGGCCGGTCAGCGCTGCTCGGCGCTGCGCTGCCTCTACGTGCAGGAGGATGTGGCGCCGCAGCTGATCGAGATGATCACGGGGGCGATGGACGAGCTGAAGGTGGGCGACCCCTGGGATCTCGCGACCGATGTCGGGCCCGTCATCGACCCGGACGCGCGCGACGGGATCACCGGTTACATCGCCGCCAGCGGCGACCGCGTCATCCACGCGCTCGATGTGCCGGGACAGGGCTTCTTCGTGCCGCCGACGCTCATCAGGGTGGGCGGGATCGGCGATCTGGAGCGCGAGATCTTCGGTCCCGTGCTGCATGTCGCCACGTTCAGGGCGAAGGATCTCGACAAGGTGATCGCCGACATCAACGGCCGGGGCTTCGGCCTGACCTTCGGGCTGCACACCCGCATCGACTCGCGCGTGCAGGAGGTCTCGGACGCGATCCATGTCGGCAACATCTATGTGAACCGCAACCAGATCGGCGCGGTCGTCGGCAGCCAGCCCTTCGGTGGCGAGGGGCTGTCGGGCACCGGTCCGAAGGCGGGGGGGCCGCGCTACGTGCCGCGCTTCTTCGCCCCCGATCCGCCCTCCGGGGCTCCGGGGACGACGGCGGATGCCTGGGACCGTCCCGCCGACGAGGCGCGGCTGAGCGCGGCGCTGGCCGCGACCAAGCCGCGCAAGATCGAGGAGCGCCTGATGTCCGGCCCGACCGGGGAGCTGAACCGACTCTCGGCCCATACCCGGGGGCCGGTGCTCTGCCTCGGTCCCGGTCGCGAGATGGTCGAGACGCAGATCGCCGCGGTGCGCGCGCTCGGCGGGCACGCGGTCGGCGTGGACGGCGACCTGCCGCCCGCGGCGCTCACGCGGCTCAGACACCTCTCGGCCGTGCTCTGGTGGGGCGACGAGGACCTTGGCCGGCAATACGCCGCCGCGCTGGCGGCGCGCGGGGGCGAGATCGTCCAGCTCGTCACCGCGCTGCCGGATCTCGCGCATGTCGCCCATGAACGGCATCTCTGCGTCGATACGACCGCGGCCGGTGGCAACGCGGCGCTGCTCGCGAGCTGAAGGCATCGGACACCGGGTCCGACAGCCGCCCTCCCGCCGACGCGCGAGGGCGGTATCGGTGGCCCGGGCATCGCACCCCCGCGGCCTCGGCACCGGGTTTCCGGTTCAGCCCGGAATTGCGGCCAGGATCTGGTCGAGCAGCCGCTGCTCGGCCCCGGAGAGCGATACCGCCGGGTTCGAGATCAGATAGACCGTCGCGGTCGGCTCCTTCTCATAGGGCGGGAGCCGGAACAGGAAGCCCTTCGCGACGAAGGGTTCCGCCAGATGGGTCGGCAGGAAGCCGATCCCGAGCCCGCATTCGATCATGCGCCTGACTTCGTTCACATGGCTCGACTGGCCCCTGACATACTGGCCGATCGACGCGCGGGCGCGATAGGCGGTCACATCCCCCATGTGGCTGCCGCCGAGCACATCGGCGGTGAAGCCGATGAAGGGCTCGCCCCGCAGATCCATCGGGCCGAGGTCGGTCCGGCCCGCGAGATGATGGCCGGCGCCGCAATAGAGGCCGAAACGCTCGCGCATCAGTTCCCGCGCGCCGAGGCCCCGCGGGATCACCCCGTCGCAGAGCCCGAAGGTCGCGGACCCGCGCTCGACCATCCGGATGACATCGGCCGTCGTCGCGACCAGGATCTCCAGCTCGACCTTCGGATATTTCGCGAAGAAGGCGGAAAGGGGCGCGTTGAAATCGCGGCTCTCGACATGGTCGATCGTGGCGATCGTGATCCTGCCGGTGAGCGAGAGCGGCGCCTTCTCGAAGGTGAGCGGCAGCCGCGAGATCGCGGAATAGATCTCGGTCGCCTGCGCGTAGAGCGCCTGGCCGGCGGGGGTGACCGTCATCCGGTTTCCCTCGCGGCCCAGAAGCCGCTGACCGGTGCTTTTCTCGAGACGCTTGATCGCGAGGCTCACCGCCGGCTGGGAGCGGAGCAGCTCATCCGCCGCCTTGGTCATGCTCTCGTTCTGGACGACCACCATGAAGGTGTAGAGCAGGTTCCAGTCCAGGTTGCGCGCGAAGTCGCTCATCGATGATAGGGTATCCTATGAGTTTCGTTAATTCCACATTAAAACACTATTAATTTGAATAAGAAGTCGTGATCGGGAATCCTGCGTACACAAGACAAGAAATTCCCAGGGAGGAATTGATGATCGCGAAGTTTGTAATGACCGCCATAGCCACTTCCGCTCTGGCCACCGCGGCGATCGCCCAGGACAAGACTCTTCGCATGGGCACCGAAGGTTACTATCCGCCATTCAACTTCTTCGACAGCGCCGGGCAAATCAAGGGCTTCGATATCGATATCGGCAACGCGCTCTGCGAACAGATGGGCGTTACTTGCGAATGGGTGCCGACCGACTGGGATGGCATCATTCCGGGGCTGAACGCGCGGAAATTCGACGCGATCGTCGCGTCGATGGCCATCACCGACGAACGGAGCAAGGTCGTCGGCTTCACCAACCCCTATTATTACAACGGAATCCGCTTCATCGCCGCGAAGGACGCCGGGTTCGGCGATGCCATGCCCGCGGATCTCGAGGGCATGTACGTCGGCACGCAGTCGGCGACGGGCGAGGTCGATATCCTGGAGGAATACTACCCGGATAGCGAGTTGAAGCTTTATCCCAAGCTCGACGACGCGCTGCTCGACCTCGAGACCGGGCGGGTCGATCTCATTCTCGCCAGCCAGCTGGTGCTGGAGGAGTGGCTCGGGACGGAAGCCGGCACGTGCTGCGAATTCGTCGGCGAAGCCTTTCTCCCGGATTTCGCGCAGGGCACCGCGATCGCGGTGCGGCCGGACGACACCGAGCTGCGCGAGGCCCTGAACGGGGCGCTGGACGCGATCGTGGCCGACGGAACCTACGGGAAGATCCGGAGCGAATACTTCTCCTCCGACATCATGATCCAGCCCAGGAAAGCTTCCGAGCATCTGGGCGGTTGAGCGGACCGGGGGCGCGCGCGGTCGCGGGCCCCTCCCCCGCGGGAACAAAGGGGTTCCTCCCATGACAGACCTGTTATCGCTGCTGGCCTTCGGAAGCGAAGGCTGGGGAGACGAACTGCTGCGCGGCTTCTGGGTCACGATGGCGCTCGCCCTGGTCACGGCCCCCTGCGCGCTGGCGATGTCCTTCATCATCGCCTGGGGCAAGCACGCGAGAAGCGGCTGGGTCCGGGCACTGGCGAACGGCTACACGACCGTCTTCCGCAGCCTTCCGGAAATCCTGACGCTGATCCTCATCTACTATCAGCTGCAGAGCCTGCTGAACGGCGTCGTCGGCATGTTCATTCCCGATGCCAGCATCTCGCTCAACGCCTTCGCGGCGGGTGTGATCGCGCTGACTCTGGTCTTCTCGGCGCTGGGTTCGGAGGTCGTGCGGACCGCCTATCACGCGGTCGGCAAGGGCCAGTCCGAAGCGGCCGCCGCTCTCGGCCTGCACCGCGCGCGCGCCTTCTTCCTGGTGATCCTGCCGCAGATGTGGCGCCACGCCATCCCGGCCTTCGGGAACCTGTGGCTGATCCTGCTGAAGGACACGTCGCTCGTCTCGATCATCGCGGTGAACGACATGATGCGCTACGCGAACATGGCGATCGCGACCACGCGCGAACCGTTCTTCTTCTACGCGGTCCTGGCGCTGATCTATGTCGCCCTCGCCTTCATCTCGGGGCAGGTCCAGGCCGTTCTCGAGCGCCGCGCCAATCGCAATCTGGTTGGAGGCCGCTGAGATGCTCGCGCACTTCACCGACAATCTCGATCTCTGGATCGAAGGGCTCCGGAACACGGTCAGCCTGACGGTGCTGGGGTTCGTTCTCGGCTTCTTCGTGGCCATCCCGCTGGCGGCGGCCCGGCTGAGCGAAAACCGCGTCCTGTCGAGCCTCGCCTATGGCTACGTCTATCTGGCGCGGGGAACGCCGCTTCTGGTGCAGATCTTCATCATCTATTACGGGCTCGGCCAGTTCAGCAAGGAACTCCGCTCGCTCGGGCTCTGGTGGTTCTTCCGCGACGCCTATTACTGCGGTCTGCTCGCCTTCACGCTCAATTCCGCCGCCTATCAGTCCGAGATCCTGCGCGGCGGCATCAGGGCCATCCCGAAATCGACGATCGAGGCGGGGCTCGCCCTCGGCCTGCACCGGTTCCAGCGCTTCCGGCTCCTGATCCTGCCGATCACCGTCGCCCGGATGCTGCCGGCCTTCGGCAACGAGCTGGTGCTGCTTCTGAAGGCCTCGGCGCTCGTGAGCGTGATCACCGTCCGGGATGTGATGGGACAGGCCCGCTACCTCTTCGGCGAGACCTTCGACCTCGGCGTCTTCTACATCGCGGCCGTCAACTACCTGCTCGTCGTGCTGCTGATCGAAGCGATCTGGAGACACCTCGAGAACCGCAATGCCTGGCTCAAGTACAGGAGCTGATACCGTGAACATGAAGGCAGACGACATCGCATTCGGCCGCGAGGGGATCTTTCGCACGACGGCCGGTCCCGACGGCACCCATGTGGAAATGCCCTATTCCGGCATCCGGACCTTCATGCGGCGCCGTCCCACCATCGACATGGAGGGCGTGGACATCGGGGTCTACGGCATCCCGTTCGACCTGACCACATCGGGTCGTCCGGGGGCCAGGCTCGGCCCGAGCGCGCTGCGCGAGGCGACGTGCCAGCTCGCCTGGGGCGCGGTCTGGCCCTGGGGGTTCGACCCGTTCGACATCCTCTCGGTCGTCGATTGCGGCGATGTCCCGTTCCGGCGCGGGCAGGTCTCCGAGATGCGCGACAGCGCCATCGCCATGGCGCGTCACATCACCTCCTCGGGGGCCGGCACGGTGATGCTGGGCGGTGACCACAGCACGACCTATACCGCGCTCAAGGCGCACGCGGAGATCCACGGGCCGCTGGCGCTCATACAGTTCGACGCGCATCGCGACACCCAGAAGAGCGACTGGTTCGACCACGGCACCTTCGTTCACCACGCGATGCGGGACGGGCTGATCGACGCCGAACATTCGGTCCAGATCGGCATCCGTACCTTTTACGACGACGACGATCCGATCACCGTCCTCTACCGCGACTGGATGCACGAGCACGGCTGGCGCGGCGCGCTCGCCAGGGTCCGCGAGATCGTGGGCGGCCGGCCGGCCTATCTCACGATCGATATCGACAGCCTCGATCCGGCCTATGCGCCGGGCACCGGCACGCCGGTCGTCGACGGGCTGATGCCGAACGACATCATCCAGTTCCTGCGCGGGAGCGTGGATCTCGATTTCGTCGGCATGGATCTCGTCGAGGTGTCGCCGCCCTATGACCACGCGGATGTAACCGCGCTGCTCGGGGCCTCGCTCGCACTGGAATACATCTGCGCCCGCGCGGCCCAGCGGAGGAACGCGTCATGACCCATCGTGTCGCCATCATCGAGTTCATCAACGAAAGCAACACCTTCACCGTCATGCGGAGCGGAATGGATGATTTCCACGCCTCGCATTACTTCAAGGGCGCGGAGATCCCAGCCAATTTCCGCGGCACCGGCTCCGAGGTCGGCGGCGCGATCGAGGTCGCCGAGGCCCGCGGCTGGACGCCGGTCTACATCACCGCCGCCCATGCCGAGCCGAACGGCCCGGTGACCGAGGCCGCGCGGGCGGAAATCACCGACGAATGCACCCGCCGCCTGCGCGAGAACGGGCCCTTCGACGGCGTCTTCGTCGCGCTCCACGGGGCGATGGTGACGGAGACGGACCAGGACGGCGACTGCCAGTTCCTGCGCGAGATCCGCTCGGTCGTGGGGGCCGAGATCCCGCTCGCCGTCACGCTCGACCTCCACGCCAATGTCTTCGACGAGCTGGCGGTCCTGGCGGAGATCGCCGTGTCCTTCCGCACCTATCCGCATGTCGACATGCGCGAGGTGGGCGTCGAGGCCTGCGAACTGCTGTATCGCGCGCTCCAGGGCGAGATCGTGCCGAGGCTGCTCGTCCGTCGGCCGCCGATGCTGGTCGGTTGCGATGACGGGCGCACCACGAACGACGGTCCGATGTGCCGCCTGCTCGAAAGCGCGGCCGAGGAGATGAAGGCCCCGGGCATCCTCAACGTCGCGATCAACGCGGGCTTCACCGACGCCGATGTCTGGGCCGCCGGGCCATCGGTGCTCGTCACCTACGACGCCGGAACCGCGGCGGAACAGAGCGCCGCCGAGGCCGCCGGACGCATCTGCGACCGGATCTGGTCCTTCCGCGATCAATGGGACCTGCCGATCCCGCTCGCGGACTGCGTCGCGCGGGTCCGGGCGGCGACGTCCCGGGGGTCGATCTCGGGAGCGGGTCCGATCGTGGTCGCGGATTTCTCCGACAATCCCGGCTCGGGCGCCTACAGCGACTGCACCGCGGTGATCGCGGCGCTGCTGGAGGCGGGGATCGGGGACGCGGCCGCGGGCGCGCTCTACGACCCGGAGGCGGCCGCCGAACTCGCGGCCCGGGGTGTCGGCGCCGAGGTCACGCTCACGATCGGCGGCAAGACCGACGCCCCGGTGGGCGGCGGGCCGCTCGAAGTCACCGGAACGGTCATGGCGGTCAGCGACGGCCGGTTCGTCTTCGAAGGGCCGATGTTCACCGGCCTTCCCGGATCGGCCGGCACGAGCGTCCGCCTGCGCGTCGGCGGGATCGACATCATGATCGTCTCCGACCGGACGCAGATGCTCGACCGGAACATCTTCCGCGTCGTGGGGATCGAGCCGACGGAAAAGTCGGTTCTGGTCGTGAAATCGATGCAGCATTTCAAGGGCGCCTTCGGCCCCATCGCCTCCGAGGTCATCGTGACCGACGCGGGCGGGCTCTGCACGCCCGATGTGAAGCGGCGCCTCTACACCCGCCTGCGCCGGCCCGTCTTTCCGCTGGATGACATCAATGACTGAGATCCATGACATCGCCATCATAGGCGGCGGCATCACCGGCGCCTCGGTGGCCCATTTTCTCGACGGCCGCCGGTCGGTGGTGCTGCTCGAACAGGAATCCTCGCTCGGCTATCACTCGACCGGTCGCTCGGCCGCCGAATTCACCCGCCGGTTCCATTCCGAGGCCGTCGGCGCGCTGACGCGGGCGAGCGCGGATTTCATGATGTCGCCGCCCGGAGGCTTCGCCGGTGTCGATCTTCTGCGCCCGCGCGGCAATCTCGTCATCGCCGACGCGGAGAAGGCGGACCATCTGCGCGCCGTCTTCGAGAAGGAGCGCGCCAACCCGCCGGACGGCGCCTCGCCGGTCCGGCTCCTGAGCGTCGACCGGGCGCTGGAAATGGTGCCCTTCCTCGACCGCGACTGGGTCAAGGCCGCCTTCCACGATCCCGACTGCTGGGATGTCGAGGTGGAGAGCCTGCTCCAGGGCTATGCCCGCGGCGCGAAGGCGAAAGGCGCCGAGATCCGGCAGTCCGCCGCCGTGACCGGTGCCCGGCGCGAGGGGGATCACTGGCTGCTCGGGACCTCCGCCGGCGAGGTGAGGGCGCGCGTGGTCGTCAACGCCGCCGGCGGCTGGGCCGATCCGGTGGCGGGGCTGCTCGGCGCGGCGCCGCTCGGGATCGTGCCACACCGGCGCACCGCGATCAGCGTCAAGGTGCCGGGCCACGATCTCTCGCGGATGCCCGAGGTGAACGAGATCGACGAGGTCTTCTACTTCAAGCCCGACGCGGGCCAGCTCATGGTCAGCCCGGCGGACGAAACCCCGGTAGACCCGCACGACGCCTGGCCCGAGGAGCTCGATATCGCCTACGCGGCGCATTACCTCGGCGAGTGCACGACGCTCGAAGTCACGCATGTCGCGCACAGCTGGGCGGGGCTGCGCAGCTTCGCCGGGGACAGGCTGCCGGTCATCGGCTTCTCCGGTCAGGCCGAGGGGCTGTTCTGGCTCGCCGGCCTCGGCGGCTACGGTATCCAGACCTCGCCCGCGGCCGGGCAGATCGCGGCGGCGCTGCTGACCGGCGCGGAGATACCGGCCAGCGCGGTCGCCGCGGGCGTCGATCCGGCGGCGTTCTCGCCCTCCCGTCTGGAGCGCTGAGCGATGCATGTCCTCGATGCGAAGGCGGCGATGGCGAGATCGCCCTGTCCAAGTCGGTCGGCAACGCCGTGATGGACCTCGCCGCCGCCATCACCGCCACACGGGAACCCGGAGGAGACCACCATGTCTGACATCGAGATCGAACGCGCGATCGACCGCTCCCGGATGCGGGTCGACGACGAGGTGGTGATCGAGATCACCAGCATGAACAAGCACTACGGCGCCTATCACGCGCTGCGCGACATCAACCTGACCGTGCATCAGGGCGAACGCATCGTGATCGCCGGGCCCTCCGGTTCGGGAAAATCCACCCTGATCCGCTGCCTCAACGGGCTGGAGGAATATCAGGGCGGCAGGATCGTGGTGGACGGCATCGAACTGTCGAACGCGCTGAGGGACATCGACGCGATCCGGTCCGAGGTCGGCATGGTGTTCCAGCACTTCAACCTCTTCCCGCATCTGACCATCCTCGAGAACTGTACGCTGGCACCGATCTGGGTCCGGAACACGCCCCGGAAGGAGGCCGAGGCGCGCGCGATGCACTTCCTCGAAAAGGTGAGGATCCCCGATCAGGCGGGCAAGTATCCCGGCCAGCTCTCGGGCGGCCAGCAGCAGCGCGTCGCGATCGCGCGCGCGCTCTGCATGAAGCCCCGGATCATGCTCTTCGACGAGCCGACCTCGGCGCTCGATCCGGAGATGATCAAGGAAGTGCTCGACACGATGGTCGAGCTCGCCGAGGAAGGCATGACCATGCTCTGCGTGACGCATGAGATGGGTTTCGCCCGCCAGGTCGCCAACCGCGTCATCTTCATGGACGCGGGCCGGATCGTGGAGCAGAACGACCCCGGGGAGTTCTTCGACAACCCCCGGACCGAGCGGGCGAAGCTGTTCCTCAGCCAGGTGCTGGGGCACTGACCGCGCCACACCCAACCGCGCCACACTGGCCGCGCCACCGAGCACGATGGGGCCGGGCCATCGTCGCGGCGCGACTTCTTCGTTCCGGGTCCGCGCGCCCGCCGGACCCGTCGGATGCCGGGGCCGCGATCATCGGGAGCGTCCCCGGGGCCAGACCGCCGTGTCCGGGGGGTGGGCGGCACCCGCGGGCGGCGCGACCCGCCCGGCATCGCGGCGGCGCACGTAGGCGTCGGCGCGTTCAGGCCGCCCGGTCCGCCTCTCCCGCTCTTGCGAGGATCTGGCCCAGGGCCTCGGCGAGCGCCGCCTCGGGATCATCCGCCAGACTGTCGCACCGCCAGCCGACGTAATTGTCGGGCCGAACCAGGATCGCGCCATCTTCCTGAACGCCGCTCTGGTAGTACCAGTCGGCGTAGATGTCATGCGCGTCGCTGCCGTCCGGGCCGATCGCGATCGCGGGAACATCGATCCCGAACCTCGCCGAGACCGCCGCCGCCGCCAGACGCCAGGCCTCGCCGCCCGGCCCGGTCAGCAGGACGAACCGTCCCTTGCCGCCAAGATCGATCGACGAAACCCGCCGGCCGCCGTGGTCGAGCCAGACATGCGGCAGCCGCGCGCCGGGCCAGGTCGTCGGGTGGTAGTAGAGCTCGCGGTCGCGGGTGAACTCCGGCTCGGGCGTGCCGTCCGCCACCACGGCGTCCGAGGCATAGCGGGTGTTGAGCTCGACCCCATGCGCGTTGAACTCGTAGTTCTTGCGCCGGATCGCATCGTTCAGCGCCCGGCGCTGCGCCTTCGCCTCGGGCGTCGATCCCTTGCGCGCCGCCATCAGCTCCTCGACCCGCGCCGGCTCGTCGCCGGAGGTCATGCCGAGCGCGTCGAAGATCGGCGGGTAGTCCCTGATCGAGTTGTTGGCGCGCGTCACGATCGTCTCCGCCACCGGCACGCGCTCCTGCGAATAGGTGTCGAGCAGCCCCTGCCCCGCCTCGCCCTTCAGCACCGCCGCCAGTTTCCAGGCGAGATTGTAGGCGTCCTGGACGCTGGTGTTCGAGCCGAGCCCGTTCAGCGGCGGATGCCGGTGCACCGCGTCGCCCATGCAGAAGACGCGGCCCTTCGAGAACTCGGTCGCCCACATGTTGTTGACGGTCCAGGTCGAGGTCGAGCGGATCTTCACCGGGATCGTGTCGTCGCCGATCAGCTGGTGAACGATCTTGATCGCCTCCTCGTCGGTCAGCTTCAGCTCGCCCTGGCTGATGTCATAGCCCCAGATGACGAGCCATTCGTTCCAGGGCCGCACCATGCGCACCACGCCCGCGCCGATGCCGCCGGTCCGCGCACCCGGCTGCAGCACCCAGTAGAGCACGCTCGGCCGGTGCGCGACGTATTTCGAGAGATCGGCGTCGAAGAGGATGTTCATGCTGCCCGAAAGCCCCATCTCGCCGGTCATCGGCAGGCCGAGCTGCTCGGCGACGAGGCTCCGCGCGCCGTCGGCGCCGATCATGTACCTGGCCCGGATGGTGAATTCCTCGCCCGAGAGCCGGTCGCGCACCGTCGCGGTCACGCCGTCGGCGTCCTGGTCGAGCGACAGGAACTCGGTGTTGAAGCGGATCTTGCCGCCGCGCGAGGCCGCGGCCTCCAGCAGCAGCGGCTCCATGTAGGTCTGCGGGATGTCGCAGATCTCGGTCGGGCTCGCGAGCTCGTAATCGGCCTTGCGCGCCGGATGGTTGCCCCAGGAGAGCACCCGGCCGAATTCCTCGCCCGCGAGGCTGTGGCAGAAGACGTTGTTCGCCATCAGCTTCTGCTTGCTGGCGAGCCCCATCGCCCGCTCCTCGATGCCGAGGTCGCGCAGGACCTGCATCGTGCCCTGGTTGGTGATATGGGCGCGGGGCGTGTTCGCGAGCCAGCCGTATTTGTTGATGACGAGATTCTCGATCCCGTACATCGACAGCAGCGCCGAACTCGCCAGCCCCGCCGGACCCGCGCCAACGATCAGAACATCGGTCTCCATTCGCGTCGCCATGCCGCGTCTCCTCCGGTCGATTTGCTTGTTGACGAATCGTATATACGACTGATTTTCGAAAATCAAGATTTACATCGAATATGCTGGCGATTGACCGCTGGCGCTGCCGCCGCGTGGCCCGCGTGGGGCGCCCGCGCCATTATCGAAAATTGATATCACATTCGATTCGTGCGAGGACGAAAGCGTCCGCGCGAACGCGGGCGACCGGGAGGAGGACAGGATGACCATGGCTCGCGGCCCCGCCCTGAAGGGTGGCAAGACATTGATGGGATCGGTCTACGACCGATTGCGCGCCGATATCGTGGACGGCGAGTTGCGCCCCGGCGCGCGGCTGCGTTTCGAGGAGCTGAAGGAGACCTATGGCGTCGGGCTGTCGCCGCTGCGCGAGGCGCTGACCCGGCTCGCGGCGGAGAAGCTCGTCGTGCTGGAGCAGAACCGGGGCTTTCACGTCGCGCCGATCTCGCGCTCCGATCTCGATGACCTGCTCTTCATGCGGCAGGAGACCGAGTCGCTCGGCATCCGCCGGTCGATCGAACGCGGCGACGACCAGTGGGAGGCGGGCGTGGTCGCGGCGATCCACGCGCTCGGCAAGCGTGAGAGCCTGACGCCCGAGGGCCATGTCGATCCCGAATGGGAACGGCGGCACCGCGTCTTTCACGACAGCCTGGTCGCGGCCTGCGACTCGCCGCGCCTGCTGCTCTACCGCGAGCTCCTGACCGACCACGCGGACCGCTACCGCAAGCTCTCGCACCACTATCCGTCAGCGGGGCGGGATCACCTGAGCGAGCATGTCGCGCTCGCCGACGCGGTGGTGGCGCGCGACGCGGAAGAGGCCAACCGCTTGATTCGCAAGCATCTTGCGCGAACGGTCGAGATCATCATTTCAGATGAAGATTTGCGCGACAGCGCATTCAGTGACTGATTTTCGAAAATCTACTTGATCGTCTGATAATCTTGCCCTATGTATCAGCCCATCCAAGGGACGACACATGCATTCGGGGAGGAACGACGATGCGAGTTGCGAGCTATGACCGGAACGGAACGACCGGGGTCGCCGTGGAGCGCGACGGGGACTGGGCCGATCTCGGCGCGGTGGATCTCGTCGAGGTCCTGTCCGGCGCCCATGCCGACAAGGTGAAGGATGCGCCGGCGCTGGACGAAACCGCGGTCCAGGCCGCGCCGCCGCTGGCCCGGCCGGGCAAGATCATCTGCGTCGGCCTCAACTACGCCGACCACACGAGCGAGTCGCCCTACGAGCAGCCGGACTATCCGACGCTCTTCCCGCGCTTCACGACCAGCCTGATCGCGAACGGCGCGCCGATCATCCGGCCGCGCGTCTCGCAGGATCTCGATTACGAGGGCGAACTCGTCGCCATCATCGGCAAGCGCGGGCGCCATATCGCGAAGGACCGGGCGCTCGACCATGTCGCGGGCTATTCGATCTTCAACGACGGCTCGCTCCGCGACTATCAGTTCAAGTCGCCGCAATGGACGGTCGGCAAGAACTTCGACGGCACCGGCGCCTTCGGCCCGCATGTCGTCTCGGCCGACGAACTGCCGGCGGGCGCGAAGGGCCTGCGTATCCAGACGCGGCTGAACGGCGAGATCGTCCAGGACGCCAATACCGACGACATGATCCATTCGGTCGAGGATCTGATCTCGATCATCTCCGAGGCGATCACGCTCGAACCCGGCGATGTCATCGTGACCGGCACGCCTTCGGGGATCGGCATGGCCCGCGAGCCGAAGCTCTACATGAAGCCCGGCGACGTGGTCGAGGTCGAGATCGAGGGCATCGGCACGCTCACCAATCCGGTCGAGGACGAAGCCGCCTGACCAAGAAGACCCTGACCGACAAGACACCCTGACCAACAAGAAGCAAGAACATGAGTTGGAGGAAACCCCATGGAACCGCTGGTTCATCGCCTGGGCTATGTCGCCCTGAATGTCGGAGACCTCGAGGGCGCGGTGGGGACGCCCAGCTGATCGCGGGCGCGGCGCTGGTCGATCAGACGCCTGACCGGGCGCTGCTCACGTCCAATTCCCGCCACGCGGAGCTCATCCTGCATCGCGCCGATCATTCGTCGCTCCGCGCGGTCGGGCTCGAGACGCTCCATCCGGAGAATGTCGACGAGGTGGCGCGGCGTGCCCGCGAGGCCGGTCTCGCGATCGTCAGCGAGACACCGTCGCTCCCCGTCATCGAACGCGCGGTCAGCGTCGCCTTCCCCGAGGGCCATGTGATCGAGGTTCACACGCCGATGCCCCGCGACCGCCCGGCGCGCTATGCCGGGCCGGGGATCCATCCGCGCTATCTCGACCACGCCAACCTGACCGCGCGCGATCCCGCGACCTCGGCGCAACTCATGATGCAGGTGCTTGGCCTGAAGCTGACCGAGCGCACCGAAGGCTGGGAGCTTGCCTGGATGCGCGCCGGAGACGGGCGGCACCATACGGTCGCCTTCGCGAAATCCGCCGAGGGCGGGGGCTTGCATCATTACAGCTGGGAATTCGCCGATTTCGCCGATTTCAAGCGGCTCGGCGACGTGCTGGACGCGAAGGACCGCACGCTGGTCTGGGGACCGGGGCGGCATGGCGCGGGCGACAACATCTTCGCCTATTACGTCGACGCGGCCGGTTTCCTCGTGGAGAACACCGCCGAGATGGAGATCATCGCCGATCCGCATTTCCAGGCGCGCATCGTCGATCCGGGCGAGAATCTCTCGAACTACAAGGTCGTCAACCGCTGGGGCCAGCTGCCCTCGCAGGACTGGCTCACCCATTTCAACGCCTGCGCGGTGCTCGGGTGACACGCCCGGACATCGCCGCGCTGGAGGATGCGCGCACCGCGGCGATGCTGGCCGGCGATGCGGAAGCCCTGCGCGGGCTCCTGTCGCCCCGGCTCCGCTACAGCCATTCGCTGGGCGACCGCGACACGTTCGAAAGCTATCTCGCCAGGGTGGAGGCCGGGCATTTCGACTACCGCCGGGTCGAGCACCGGGTGGAATGGTCCGAGGATCTGGCCTCCGCAGTCCTGATCGGCGGCCGGATGACCGCGGAGGTCGTCGTGGCCGGCGAGACCCGCCGGATCGACAATGCCTTCCTCGCCGTCTGGGCCGAGGAGGGCGGCGCCTGGCGGCTCATCGCCTATCAGCCGACGCCGCTGCCGCGCTGAGAAGAAAGGGGGAGGAAAATGGATCTGGGATTGAAGGGCCGGACCGCCGTCGTCGTCGGTGCGAGCAAGGGCATCGGCCGGGGCATCGCCCGCGCGCTCGCCGCCGAGGGATGCGACCTCTTCCTGCTGGCGCGCAACGCGGGTGAACTCGGCGAGACCGCGGCCGCCATCGCGGCGGAATTCGGCGGCGCCGCGACCCCGGTGACGGCCGATGTGTCGGACCCGGGCTCCGTCCGCGCCGCCGCCGCCGCCGTGCGCGAGGCGGCTGGCGGCATCAACATCCTCGCCACCAGCGTCGGCACGGCGATCCGCCGGCAGGATCGGACCATCACCTGGGACGATGCCGACTGGCAGGCCGACATCGACATCAAGGTCACCGGCATCCTGCGGGTGATCCGCGAGTTCGAAGGCATGATCGCCAGCGACGGCACCGGGCGGATCGTCAACATCACCGGCGCCTCGGGCCTCATGACCTGGATGCCGGCGCTGAACTACGGGATGAACAACGCCGCCGTGATCCACGCGACCGGCTATCTCGCCGCCGATCTCGCCGACCGCGGCATCACGGTGAACACCGTCGTTCCCGGCATCATCGGCACCGAATGGCGCGAGGGCTGGGCCGGCGGCATGGCGGGCGATCAGACCAAGGAGGACTGGCTCACCGAGTTCTGCGGCTCCAAGGGCATCGTCGCCCGCCGCTGGGGCCGGGTCGAGGAGATCGGCGACGCCGTCGCCTTCCTCGCCTCCGACCGCGCGGCCTACATCAACGGCACGAAACTCGTCGTCGATGGCGGGCTGACCGCGAACATCCGCTGAGGGGGCCGGCATGCTGACCCTGCAGATCATCATCGGCAGCGTCCGGCAGGGCCGGGGCGGGCTCGCCGTCGCCGAATGGTTCGAGGCGATCGCGCGCAAGGACCCGCGGTTCAATGTCGAGCGCGTCGATCTCGCCGAGCTCGCCCTGCCGGTGATGGACGAGCCGAACCATCCCCGGCTCCAGCGCTATACCCACGCGCATACGAAGCGCTTCAGCGAGATCATCGCGCGGGGCGACGCCTATGTCTTCGTGACGACCGAATACAACTACGCCATCCCCGGCGCGCTCAAGAACGCGCTCGACTATCTCGGGCCCGAATGGGCGGGCAAGCCGATGTGCGCCGTCGCCTATGGCGGCGTCTCCGGCGCCGCCCGCGCGGTCGAGGATCTGCGCCGGATCGCCGTAGCGCTCCGCATGGTGCCGCTGGTCGAGGGCGTGGTCTGCCCGCTCTACGCCCGGCAACGCGACGACGAAGGCCGCTTCCACGGCAACCTGATACAGATCGAGGCCGCAGCGGAAACCCTGGACACACTGGCCGACATGGGCGCCACGCTGAAGGCCCGCCGTCTGGCCGCGAACTGAGAGGAGGAGGAAATGACCGCGATTACCGGAAAGGTCGCGCCGACCAAGCGGCCGGGCGAGCTCGGCATCCATTCGATGGACACGTTCAACCTGACGGTGCCCGATCTCACCGTGGCCGACAATTTCTACCGCGCCTTCGGGCTCGACGTGCGCGAGGAGGGCGAAGGGCTCGGGCTCTATACCTTCGGCTCCGACCACCGCTGGATGAGCATCGCCGAGGCGGGGAAGAAGAAGCTCAACCACCTCTCCTTCGGCGTCTTCGAGGAGGATTTCGAGCCGATGCGCCGCCGGATCGAGGAGCAGGGCGTACGGCTTCTCGATGCGCCGCGCGGCGTCGAGTCGAACGGCTTCTGGTTCTTCGACCCGTTCGGCGTGCTGGTCGAGGTGAAGGTCGCCGAGAAGACCTCGCCGAACGAGAAGATGCCCTTCTCCCTCGGCTCGACGCCGGGCGGCGTGGCGGCGGCGCCCCAGAGATCGAAGGCCTCGGCCGTCCGGCCGAAGCGGCTCGCGCATGTGCTGCTCTTCACGCCGGACGTGCAAAAGGCGATCGACTTCTACAGCCGCGCGCTCGGCCTGCGTCTCTCGGACCGTTCGGGCGACGGGATCTGCTTCATGCATGGCATCCACGGCTCCGACCACCATCTGGTCGCCTTCGCCAAATCCTCGGCGCCGGGCCTGCATCACTGCAGCTGGGACATGGGCGGCATCAACGAGATCGGCAAGGGCGCGATGCAGATGGCCGACAAGGGCTTCACCCGCGGCTGGGGCATGGGCCGGCACGTGCTGGGCTCGAACTACTTCCACTACGTCCGCGACCCCTGGGGCAGCTACTCGGAATATTCCGCCGACATCGACTACATCCCCGTCGATCACGACTGGGAGGCGGGCGACTATCCGGCCGAGGATTCGATCTACCTCTGGGGCCCGGAAATGCCCTCCGACTTCGTGCACAACTACGAAGCGGACGGCGACGCATGAGGCCTGAACCACCCCCCTTTCGATCCCGCCGTGCAACCCGCGCGGCCACCCCCGACGACGGCCGACCCGCCGCCGTCGGACGGAGCGTCGCGCTCTCACCAATCATGATCCAATCAGGAGGAGACCACCCCGTACGCACCGAGACGACCGATGTACTGATCGCCGGGGCCGGCCCCGCGGGCTTGACCCTGACCGCTCTTCTGGCCCGTGCCGGTGTCAAGGCCATTACCGTATCGCGCTGGCCCGGGGTGGATTCCATCGCGAAGCGCAACGGCTCAAGCAAACCGGATCTGGACGTCCCTGCCAAGTTCGGAGAGGAACGCCTCGACCGGGGATGTGTAGCCGAGGCATTTGCGCGGG
>NZ_JBKQWU010000047.1:0-27837 GCF_047275745.1 Amaricoccus sp. W119
AGGTGCTCCGACAACCCGAACAGGGAACGCTGCTCCATCTCACCCCTCCGATCTCGACGGAGCCAGTGAATCACGACCGCCCTTCAAAGGGGAGGGTTATTGCGGGTGTCCAGCTTGGCGAACGCCTGCTCGATCAGGTTGAAGTCCGGGGAATAGGGCGGGAGGTAGAGCAGGCGTGCGCCGGCCTCGACGATCTCCCGCTTCGGCGCCTTGCGCGGGCGACCACCCGGCGCGGCGTCCGGATCATGGGTGCGACCACCGCCCATTGGCTGTCGGTCAAATCACTCGGGTAACGTGATCGGCGGCGCTGGATGTCGACTCTGGCTTCAGGAATCCGACGCCCCATGAATCACGCGGATTCAGCCTGGGGGAGCCCCCTTCTCAGACACGCTCTGAAGACCGAGCGCACGGCTCGCACACTCGCGATGCCGCACGGGCCGACGTGTTCGATTACATCGAGCGGTTCTACAATCCGAAGCGCCACCATTCGAAACTGGACCATCTCAGCCCGATCCAGTTCGAGGCAGCCGCCGTGCGGCTTTAACCTGCCGTCCACGGAAACGGCAGCAGGCCAGTCTGCATCATCGCGACATGATCAGCCCGCTGGGCGGACTTGTAATCAGCGTGTGCTGGTAGAACCAGCCAGGCAGCTTACGGCAGGCTAAGAAAGGTACGGAGGCGTTGGTCTTTCGGATGCTCGAAAAGGGCTGCTGGCGGCCCCTGCTCGACCACGCGGCCCGCGTCCATGAACAGTACGCGATCGGCGATTTCGCGGGCGAACTGCATTTCATGTGTGACGATCAGCATGGTCTGGTGTTTCTCGGCGACGCGGCGGAGGAGTGCGAGGACCTCGCCGACCCACTCGGGGTCGAGAGCGGAGGTTGGCTCGTCCACCAGCATGAGTTCCGCCCCGAGCGCCATCGCCCGGCCGATGCCGACGCGCTGCTGCTGCCCGCCCGAGAGCGCGGCCGGGTAGCTGTCCCCCCGATCTCCGAGACCGATTTCGCCAAGGATCGCGACGGCGCGAGCTTCCGCTTCCGCGCGGGACAGGCCGCGCACCGTGGTGAGGGCCTCGGTAATGTTGCCGCGCGCGGTCTTGTTGGCGAAGAGCGCGTAGTTCTGGAACACGAAGGCGGTGCGGCGGCGGAGGGAGAGGATGTCGCGTCGCGTCGCATGCGCGGCATCGATGGTCAGATCGCCCACGGTGACGCGGCCGGCGTCGGGGCGATCGAGGAAGTTGAGGCAGCGGAGCAGCGTCGACTTGCCGGTTCCCGACGGGCCGATGACGACGATGCGCTCGCCGGGGGCGATATCGAGGTTGACCCCGTCAAGCACGGTCCGGTCGCCGAAGCGCTTGACGAGGCCCTCGACGCGGATCATCGGGCGAAGGCCCGGCCAAGCCGGACTTCCAGACGCCGCTGCGCGAAGGAGAGCGCCTCGACGATGGCCCAGTAGATCAGCGCGACGACGAGAAAGGCCTCGAGGTAGCGGAAGCTGCCGGCGGCCTCCTTCTGTGCCGCGCCCATCATCTCCGTGACGCCCAGGGTAAAGGCGAGCGAGGTACTCTTGATCATATCGATGAAGTAGTTGAGGAGCGTGGGCGCCGCGACCCGTGCCGCCTGCGGCAGGATGATCCGACGCATCAACTGGATCTGGGTCATGCCGACGGATTGCCCGGCTTCCCATTGGCTTCGATCGATGCCGAGAATCGCGCCGCGAATGCTCTCGGCCATGTAGGCGGCGAAATGCAGCGTCAGGCCGGTGACGGCCGCTGTCACTCCGTCGATCGACCGGAAAGCGGCGATGACCTGCGGCAGGCCATAGTAGAAGAGAAAGAGCTGCACCAGGAGCGGCGTGCCGCGGAAGAAGCTGATGAAGATCGCGACGACGGCGCCTATCAGCGGCACCTGGAGGACGCGAATGATCGCGAGCACCACCGCGAGGACCAGGGCGATCGCCATCGCGGTGATCGCCATCCCGAGCGTGAGCGGAACGTAGCGCAAAATGACCGGCACGAGGCCCGCCATGTACTCGAGGTCGAGGATCATCGTTCAGGAAGCGGGCGCGGTGACGTCCGCGCCCAGCCATTTCTCCGAGATCCGGCGCAGCGTTCCATTCTCCTTCAGCTTGGTGATCGCCGCGTCGACGCGGTCGCGCATCGCGCGCCCGGGCTCGTCGTTCCGAAACGGCAGGGCGTTACGGATCTCGGAGAAGGGTTGGCCGGCGAGCTGGAGCGGCATCGGCGACTCCGCGATCACCTGGGCGGAGGAAACACGGTCCATCACGAAGGCGTCCACCCGGCCGAGGGCGGTATCCTGCTCGATGTTGCTCTCATAGGTCCTGATGGTGATCTCGCTCGCGAAGGGGAGTTCGCGAAGCAATTGCTCGAAGTTCGAGCCCAGGTTGACGGCCACGGTCTTGCCGCGCAGGTCCTCGACCCCCTCGATCTCATCGTTGCCCTCGCGGACAACGACCTGCGCGCCGTCATAGACATAGGGTTGGGTGAAAACGAACTGCGCCTCGCGCTCCGGGGTGATCGTGATCTGGTTGGCGACCGTATCGATCCGGCCGGCCTGAAGCGCCCCGATAAGGCCGGAGAAGGCCATCGTGCTGAACTCCGCCGTGTCGCCGGTCTCCGCGGCGATCGCGTTCATGAAGTCGACTTCGAAGCCCTGGAGCTCGTCACTTTTGACGAAGGTAAAGGGGAAATAGCCCCCCGACATTCCGACCCGGATGGTCTCAGCTCCGACGGGCAGGGTCAGCAGGGCCCAGGTGAGGACGGCGGCGAAGGCTTTCATGGCGGCGTGGTCTCCGATGGATGATGTGAGAATAGCACGCGCCGCGGGATTGGCGAGATTGGCCGCCAAGATGACACGGCCGACCTTGAACCTATTCCGATTCCGCGCGGCGGGGACGGCGGCTAAGCTTGGAAGCGGTTCGCGCGGCAATCTGCGCGCTGTGATGAGAGCCGCCATGGAAGCGCGCTTTGGCTTTCCCAAAACCTGTTCCCGAAATATGCGTCCCGAAACGGGCTGATCGAGATCGAGTCGCGGGACGGATGCTGATCGGTCACGCGCGCGTCTCGACGGCCGATCAGGATTTGGCGCCGCGAACCGACGCGCTGACCAAGGCGGGGTGCGAGAAGCTGTTCACCGACAAGGCGCTCGGAGCGCGGCGATACGCGCTTCGTACTCCGGAACCAAGTCGGTCCGGACGTGCTCGTCGTCGAACTCGCCCAGCTCATATTTCTCCTACCCAACTCCGGATCAGATGTCGGCGGATGTCAAACTTCCTGCTCAAAGCCATGAGCGGTTCGCCGTCGAGACAGGCTTCGACGATCATGCGCTTCAAAGCGACGCTGTGCCTGCGGTGTCGTCTTGCCATAGGACCTCCATACCCGAAGGCACGGCGTGGGGAAATCAACGGATCATGTGGTCCACCCGCGGGGGCGCAGTCCACAGGTTCAGCCAGCCAACGTTCCCAGGCACTATCTCTCCCCTTGCGGGGGTGATTTCAAAGTGTGATCATTGTTATCATCATTGAGAGGTATCGCCATGGCACAGCTCATTGTCCGCGACATCGACGACGCCATCGCCCAGGCCTTGCGGGAGCGGGCGGCGGCCAATGGCCGGTCGGTCGAAGCCGAGCATCGCATGATATTGCGGGAGGTTCTTCGCCCCGCCGAGGCCACCACCGACTTCGCCGCCGCCGCCGCCCGGATGCGGGCGCGCCTGCGACGGGGCACCGATAGCGAGAGCCTGGTGCGTGAGGGGCGCGACAGCCGTTGAAAGGCTGCGTGGTCGATGCCAGCGTCGCGCTGAAATGGGTGCTCGACGAGGCGGGCTCGGTGGCGGCCTCCGAGTTGCTGGATGGCCGCGAGCTTTTCGCGCCGCCGCTCCTGGCGATCGAAGTGGCGAATGCGCTCTGGGTGGTTGCGCGGCGCGGACAGATCACCGGCGCCGAGGCCGAGGATGCGCTGGACCTGATTCTGCGCGCCCCGTTCCAGCCATTGCCCTCCGGCCTCAGGCTGCCCATCCGAGCCCTGGAACTGGCACGGCTCCTCGATCACCCAGTCTATGACTGCGTTTACCTGGCGCTCGCCGTCGCGCTCGAACGGCCCGTGATCACGGCCGATCGCCGTTTCGCCGCCGCCGCCAGCCGCGATCCCGACGCGGCTCCGTTCGTCCAGCTGTTGTCCGTTGAGGATCATTGACCGGCGAGCAAGGGAACGCGTATCGGGCTGCACCTCCCGTGCCGCGTCCAGAAATTGCTGTTCCCGCGAGCGCCCCATCCGGCGCGCGGCTCACTGCGCGAAAAGCGTGGAACGGCGTGCTTCCGGTACCTCCAATCAGGAGCGTTCCCAAAGGCTAGGGGATTTCGCACGATAAACCCTGTCGTATTGGTATATCATGCGGAAATACCAATGAGAGGGTTTGCCGTACATGCTGGTCGGATACATGCGGGTTTCCTTGGCCGACGGGCGGCAATCGATCGATCTCCAGCGCGACGCGCTGGTCGCCGCCGGTGTCGATGCGCGCCACATCCATACCGACAAGGCCTCGGGCGCCCGGGACGACCGCCCGGGTCTCGCGGCCTGCCTCGGCTGGCTGAGGGAAGGCGATACGCTGGTGGTCTGGAAGCTCGACCGGCTGGGGCGCTCGCTGCCGCATCTTCTGTCGATCATCGCCGATCTGCGCGACCGCGGCGTTGCCTTCCGGTCGCTGACCGAGCAGATGGACACGACCACGGCGCATGGCGAGCTCCTGTTCTCGCTCTTCGGCGCGCTCGCCCAATACGAGCGGGCGCTGACGCGCGAACGCGTGATGGCGGGTCTCGCGGCGGCGAAGCGGCGGGGGCGGCGCGGTGGCCGGCCGCCCGCGATCAGCCCGGAGAAGCTCGAGGCCATCACCGCCGCGCTCGACGCCGGTGCGAGCAAGGCCGCGGTCTGCCGCAATTTCGGCGTGCCGCGCTCGACCCTGATCGACACGCTCGCGCGGATCGGATGGGCCGGGCCCACTCGGACCTGACTGCGGGGCAGATATTCTCGCCTGCTCGCTGGGCGCGCCTCGAGCACGCCTTGATTGGGGCGAGGCTGGCCTTCCGTCCGGCGGCCTCATGGGAGCAATCACATCACCGCATGCTTGCGTATTACGCTAGCGTTCCTTATCTTGCCACGATGAACAGCAAGCATCGCAAGACCCTCGCCGCCGTCTTCACCGATCCGGTGTCCGGCACCATCGAATGGGCGGCGGTCGAAAGCCTGCTGCTGGCGGCTGGCGCGCGGCTGATCGAAGGGCGCGGATCGCGAGTGCGGTTCGAGAAGGATGGCGAGGTCGCGACGTTCCATCGCCCGCACCCTGCCAGGGAAGCGAAGCGATACCAGGTACGCGATGCCCGCGACTTCCTGGAACGGATCGGGGTGAGACCATGACCAACACCATGACCTACAAGGGCTATGCCGCCCGGATCGAATACGACGACGAGGACGGGATTTTCGCGGGCCGGATCGCCGGGATCCGTGACGGGGTGGGCTTCCATGCCGACACCGTCGAAGGTCTGCGCACGGCCTTCCACGAGGCTGTGGAAGACTACGTCGAAACCTGCGCCAGGATCGGCAAGGAGCCACAGAAGACCTATTCGGGGCAGGTCATGTTCCGGGTCAGCCCCGAGGTTCACCGCAAGGCCGCCCTAGCCGCGGAGTTGTCGGGCAAGAGCCTGAACCAGTGGGCCGAGGAAGTGCTCGACCGGGCAGCGGGGTAAGCCGCCGTAACGACATGCCGTTCGATTGGCCCGCGCGGCCGTCATCGCCGATGAGCGAAATCACCATCACCGATCCGCTTCAATGTGGCGCCCAACAGCGATGACGCGGGTGACGATCAGCCTACGCTCGCCATGAGCGTGGCAGCCCGCTCCAGCTTCCGCGCCGGCCGCTGGAGCGCCGCCGCGAAATAGTCGGAGAGCGCGTCGCGGGCGTCGAGCGGCAGGACCTCGGCGACGTACTGGTCGGGGCGGACCAGCACCACGCAGCCGTTCTGGCGATCGATGCCGCGCGCCTCGAAGATGTCACCCGACGGATCGGCGCAGAAGGCCTTCTCGTAGTCGCGCAGGCCGAAGCGGCCCTTGCGCGGCCAGACGAGGCCGGGCAACTCGTCCATCGAAAGCGACTGGTGCGGCGCTTGCAGGACGGCGCGGACGTCGATGACCGCGTCGATGTTCTCGCCTTCCGGGGTGTGCCGGCGGATCGGGGAGTCGGCGTCGGCTTCCAGCCAGTCGCAGAGATCCGCCAGCCGCGAGCCGGGGGCGAGGCCGTCGGCGCCTGCGAAGAGGTAGAGCCGCCAGCGTCCGTCGGCCTCGGCGGCGTGGCCGAGGTGCATCGGCTTGGCGTCCGCGAGGCGGACGACCGGGGCGGAGTGGAAGCGCATGCCCACGGCGAAGCCCTTGGCGAGGTCCTGATGGACGCCGTCGCCGGTCAGCGCCGAGGGGGCGTAGCGGGTGGCGGTGCCGGCGGTGAAGCGACCCTGCTGGATGAAATAGCGCTGGAACTCCTCCGGATCGACGCCCTCGGCGTCGTCGGGCGAGGTCTTCGGCCGGGCGCTGAACATCTTGGCGAACTTGCCGTCGAAGTCGATCAGCTCCTTGGCGATGCCCTGGCGTTCGGCGGAGTAGCTGTGCAGCAGCGCCGGGTCGGCGAGCCCCCGCAGGACGGCGGCGAGCTTCCAGCCGAGGTTGAAGGTGTCCTGCATCGAGACGTTCATCCCCTGGCCGGCCTTCGGGCTGTGAGTATGGCAGGCGTCGCCGGCGATGAAGACGCGGGGAGCGCGGGTCGCCTCCTGCCCGGCCGGCACGTCGTCGAACTTGTCGGTCAGGCGCTGGCCGATCTCGTAGACCGACCACCAGGCGACCTGCTTCACGTCGAGGACGTAGGGGTGAAGGATGCGCTGGGCAGCGGCGACGAGCTGGTCCTTGGTGATATTCTTCGAGGCGACGCGCTCGTCGGCGCCGAGCTTGTCGAGCTCGATGTAGAGGCGGACGAGATAGCCGCCTTCGCGCGGGATGATCAGGATGTTGCCGTCCTCGGCCGAATGTATCGCGCTCTTCAGGCGGATGTCGGGGAAGTCGGTATAGGCGAGCACGTCCATGACGCCCCAGGCCTGGTTCGCGGCCTCGCCCCGGAGCTCGCGGCCGATGGCACGGCGGACACCGGAGCGGGCGCCGTCGCAGCCGACGACGTAGCGGGCGCGGACGATCTCGTCGCGGGCGTCGTCGTCGGCGTCGACCGGGCGCAGCCGGACGGTGACGGGCTCCGACGCATCCTCGGGTACCGTCAGATCGGCGAGGCGGAGGCCGTAGTCCGGCTCAAGCCGGGTCGGGGCGTCGCGCATCTTCTCGAGGTAGAAGTCATGCACCCGCGCCTGGTTGAGGATGACATGCGGGAATTCCGACAACCCCTCCTCGGTGTCGGGAATGCGGCCGTGGCGGACGATCTTCCTGTCCGCGCCGTCGCCCGGCTTCCAGAAGGTGGTCTCGTTGACCCAGTAGGCCTCCCTCAGCACCCGATCGGCGAAGCCGAAGGCGTTGAACATCTCCATGGTGCGGCAGGCGATGCCGTCGGCCTGGCCGAGCATCAGCGGGCCGGACTTCTGCTCGACGATCCGGGTCCTGATCTCCGGGAAGGCGGCGAGTTGCGCCGCCAGTGTAAGCCCGGCCGGGCCGCAGCCGACGATGAGAACGTCGATGACCTCCGGCGCGGCGGCCGCGTCGAAATGCGAGGGATCACCGGCGCGAAAGCCGTCGAGATGGAATTGCATGTCTTTTCCTCCGGTTTGTGTGGGCGCGCACGGCCCCGGGCCGTGACGAGGGGCCACCGCGCGCATTCCGTTGATGTTCGGCTGGTGCCGCGCGGGCCCCGGAAGGGCCGGCGGCGGGGATCAGGTCATTCGCCGGGCTCGGCGCGCGCCAGCGGGACGAGCGGAGCCCGGCTGCGATCGTTGCCGGCCTCGGTGGCCTTGCGGAGCAGGGTGACGAAATCGTCGCGCTCCTCCGCCGACAGGCCTTCCAGGATATCGCCCTGCACCGTCACGGCGACCGGCATCGCCCGGTCGAGCAGCGTCTGCCCGGCGTCGCTCAGTTCCAGAACCCGGGCGCGGCGATCGCGCGGGCTGACTTCGCGGCCGACGAGGCCCTTGGCGACCAGGCGGTCGATGACGCCGCCGATCGTCACCCGGTCGTAGGCGATCAGCCCGGCGAGCGTCGCCTGGTCGATGCCGGGGTTCTCCCGCACCGCGACCAGCGTCGCGAACTGCACCGAGGTCAGGTCGATCTCCGCCTCGGCCATCCGCGCGCCGAAGAGCGCAGTGGATATCTGGTGCAGGCGCCGGATGAGGTGCCCGGGCATCTCATAGAGATCGGCCATGTCGGAAACTCCTTGCTTGATCGGGGTTTACCTGATTCGCGAGCAAATAGCAAGCATACTTATCATTATTGACTAGCATACGTATAATACGTATACATATCAATAGAATCACATGGCCGGGGCGCTCTTCCCGGCACGTCACAAACCCGGAGGAACCGATGTCCGTCACCCCCGCGCAGGAGGCCAAGCGCTTCCGAACCCTCGTCTGGATCATAGGCCTCGCAACCGTCGGCCTGATGTTCGACGGTTACGATCTCGTGGTCTACGGCACCGTCGTCTCGACCTTCCTGCGCGATCCGAACCAGATCGGCCCGGTCGATCCTGCCATCGCCGGCGCGCTCGGCAGCTACGCGCTGCTCGGCGTCCTGGTCGGCGCGCTTCTCGCGGGAAGCATCGGCGATTTCCTTGGCCGGCGGAAGATGATGCTCGCCGCCTACGCCTGGTTCTCGCTGGCGATGGCGGCCACCGCCTTCACCCACACCGCGATGACCTTCGGCATCTTCCGCTTCCTGACCGGGCTCGGCGTCGGCGCGTTGCTCGCCACCACGGCGGCGCTCGTCTCCGAATACGCGCCGAAGGGAAAGAAGAACCTCTGCAACGCCATCACCTATTCGGGCGTGCCGCTCGGCAGCCTCGCCGCGGCGGCGCTCGCTATCGTGCTTCTCGACCATATCGGCTGGCGCGGCATGTTCCTGATCGGGGCACTGCCTTTCGTCACCCTGCTGCCGCTCGCCATCTGGAAGATGCCGGAGTCGGTCGCCTGGCTCGTCTCCCGCGGCCGG
Source organism: Amaricoccus sp. W119 (assembly GCF_047275745.1). Classification (NCBI taxonomy): domain Bacteria; kingdom Pseudomonadati; phylum Pseudomonadota; class Alphaproteobacteria; order Rhodobacterales; family Paracoccaceae; genus Amaricoccus; species Amaricoccus sp. W119. The sequence continues at coordinate 9,196 of NZ_JBKQWU010000047.1, forward strand.
ATCGAGGAAGCGCGCCGGGTCGCCGCCGAGACCGGCGTCGAAATGCCCGAGGCCGATGCCGCCATCCTGCCCGCCGAGCAGGGCGCCACCGGCTATCGCGGCCTCTTCGGCGATTTTCTTGTCCCGGCGATGCTGATCGGGCTGATGAGCGCGACCGGGCTGTTGCTGGTCTACTCGCTCAATACCTGGCTGCCGGAACTGATGCTGCGGGCCGGCTTCAATGCCAAGGGCTCGCTCTCCTTCCTGCTGGTCCTGAATGGCGCCGCCGCGCTCGGCCCGATCGTCGTCGCCCGCTTCGCCGATCGTTTCGGCCCGAAGCCGGTCGTCGCCGCGAGCTTTCTTCTCGGCGCCGCCGCCATCGCCGCGATGACCCTGAAGCTGCCACTCGCCGCGCTTCTCGCCATCGTCGCGCTGGTCGGGATCGGCACCTCGGGCACCCAGACGCTGATCTACGGCTTCGTCGCCAACTACTTCCCGACCCGCGTCCGCGGCGCCGGGGTCGCGTGGTGCGCGGGTTTCGGGCGGCTCGGCGGCGTCGGCGGCCCGCTGATCGGCGGGTTGCTGATCGCGGCCGGTCTCTCGATCGAGACGATCTTCTTCGTGCTCGCCGGTCTCGCGCTTCTCGGCATCGCGCTCACGCTGGCGATCCCTGCCGGGCGCATAGCGCCCGAGGGCCGGCCCGCGATGGCTGGCTGACGCGACGCCGGCTTGGGCCGAGTGGTGGTCGAACGTCCGCTGCCAGCGGCCCGTGATCCCAGCCGAGCAGACAGTGGCCAGGCGCGGCGTGACGTGAGCCTCGCCCCCGCCGCGAACGATGCGAGCACTGAAGCGCTCACGCGACGCCGTGTGCCGCGCCCTCGCGAAGTTTACCACAGGGCGACCGAGACGCTGGAAGCGGCGATGGGACAGTGTGAAGACCCCAGGGCTGCGCGCCGCGCGTGCCCGCCAGGCGATCTCAAAATGAGGGGAGATTCTATGGAGACCCGTGACATACCGGTTTCCGCAGGTGAATCCCCTTCAAGGACCTGGCGATCCCCTGAACGACATCCGCCGATATGGTCGAGGCACGCATAGTCGTCGTTATGCGCTGGAACAGCACACCGGACTTCGCCATGTAGTGGATACGTTCGATCTTGGCGTCTTGACATAACGTGAACTTCGACGACGGCCGCGGGGCCAACGCAGGGATTGAGCGCGCGGACGCCGACGAGGCGAGCGACGGTATTTCAGAGGCCGTCAACGGCTCGGTCGCCTTGCTCGGCAACGCTCCCAGCTGTCATCCGCGCAGCGCGGCGGGCAGGACCTGCGAGCCGGGAACCAGCACTCCGTCGACCAGCACCGCCTCGTCGAGTTCGCGCCAGCGGTCGACGTCGGCATCCGTCGTCTTCGGGATGAACATGCCGAAGATCGCGTAGACGACATCAATCACGAGCGACACCCAGCAGGCGATGGCCCAGGGGAAATAGGCGAAGGTGGCCACCCCGAGAGTCGAGGCCACGAAGACGCCTCCCGTGCTCCACGGGATGAGCGGCGCCGCGAGTGTGCCCGCGTCCTCCATGGTGCGCGAGAGCGCCGTCACGTGGATGCCCTTGCCGCGAAAGGCTGGCGCGAAGGTGCGCCCGGTAAGCGCCATCGAGAGGAACACGTCGCCGGTGAGGACATGCAGGCCCAGGCTGGAACCGAGGCTCGACAGCAGCAGGCTCCGCTGCGTCCGCGCGAAGTCGAGGATCCGGTCGATGATCGTCTCAAGGCATCGCGTCGCCTCCAGAAGCCCCCCGAAGGCGAGCGCGATGAGGATGAGCGTCGTAGTCCAGTTCATGGACATGAGGCCGCCCTTGGTCAGGAGCGCGTCGACCGCCTCCACGCCTGTATCGCTGACGTAACCGTTGAGGATGATGCCGAAGAGATCGTGCAACCCCACGCCCTGGAGCACCATCGCCAGGATCGCACCCAAAACGACGCCCGCGATGAGACCCGGCAGCGCCGGCATCTTCATCACCGCCAGCGTCATGACGACGAGCGCCGGCAGAAGAAGAAGGATGTTGAGGTTGAACATGCCTTCGAGCGTGCCGAGCGTGAGGTTCAAGGCGTCGCGGTCGACCGCCCCGGTCGCGAAACCCTGACCAACCCAGAGATAGATGCCGATCGCGATGGCCATCGCCGGGATCGTCACCGGGAACATGTTGCGGATATGCGTGAAGAGGTAGGTGCCGACGACGGCCGGCGCGAAGTTCGTCGAGTCCGACGCCCGAGACCACCGCGCCCGCGGTCATGTGCGTCGGCACGCCCAATCCCTCGCCGATGCCGATGAGCGCGAGGCCCATCGTGCCGGTCGTACCCCAGGACGTACCGGTGGCGAGCGAGACGACGGAACAGATGATCGCGGCCGCCGCGAGAAAGATGCCGGGGCTCAGAACCTGCAATCCGTAGTAGACCATCAGCGGGACGGTGCCCGCGGCGATCCAGGTCGAGATCACCATGCCGATCGTGTAGATGATGAAGATCGCCGGCATAGCCACGTGGATGACGTTGAACATGCCCTCCTGCATGTCCTTCCACCGATAGCCCCGCCATCAGCCGAAACCCGCCGTGACCAGGACCCCGATCATCAGCGGCACATGCGGTGACGCATCCTCATAATAGAACACCTGCAGCGCGACGAGCGCGATGGTGATGACGAGCGGCGCCAGCGCGAGCGGCAGAGACGGTTTCTCCATCTCCCGAGACGGCTTTCTTTGATTGGTCATGTCGTGAACTCCGTTCTGAAGTCGAAGGTCTCGTTTCCCAGGGGAAAAGCGGACGGCCCCGTCCGGGGATGGGCCGGCACGCGGGACCACACCTCCGCGCCCGTCCCTGCTTCATGGCATACCTCTCCCGTTCACGGCCGAGGATGTTTCGGCCGCCGGACAGCGTTTCCGGTCTCGGTGGGAGCGACCACGCCCGCGTCGGCGACGGGGCGCGAGGCGTGTCAGCCGGTGAATCCCGGCCGAGGCAGCTTCGCCATCAACATGGAGGGCAGGCCGCCGTCGACGCCGATCTCCGAGCCGTTGACGTAGCCGGACCGATCGCTCAGCAGGAAGAGCGCCGCGTCGGCGATGTCCCGTGGCCGACCGATGCGGCGGCAGGCGGTGAAGCCCTCGCGGGCCTCCAGCACGTCCGCGTGCTGGTAATAGGCTTCCGTCAGCTCGGTGCGGATCATCCCCGGCGCGATGACGTTGGAACGGATGCCGTCGGCGCCCCACTCGACCGCCATCTGCTGCGAGAGGTTCGCGACCGCGGCCTTCGACGCGCTGTAGGCGCCGGAGAAGGGCTGAGGCACCTTGCCCGAGATCGAGCCGATATGGACGATGCTGCCGCCCCCGGCGCGCGCCATCTGTTCGCGGAAGACCCGACCGCAGAAGAGGTAGCCGCCGAGATTGACGGACATGAGCGTCTGCCAGTCGTCGGCGCCCACATCGGCGAGCGACCCGGGCCGGAGCATTCCCGCGGCGTTGACGAGGCCGGTGACGGGCCCGAATTCGGCTTCGGCCGCCGCCGCCGCCGCCTTCACCCGCGTTTCGTCGGAGACGTCGGCGCTGAGGCTCAGCCGCCGGCCGGGCCGATCGGCGAGCCGGTCGCGAACGGCGTCGCATTTCGCGGAGTCGCGGTCGATGAGCGCGACGTTCGCGCCAGCCTCGGCCAGCGCCTCGGCGATGGCCGCGCCGATGCCGCTGGCCGCGCCGGTCACGGCGATGGCGCGACCGCCGAGCGCCAGCCAGTCGCCGGCCTGGACGGGGGTGATCTGGTTCATGGGCTATCCTTTCGCGTTGTGATGGCCAGAGGGGATGTTCCGTCCCGCCTCACGGGTCTCAGGCGGCCTTCTCGGCCTTCTCCGCGGGAGCGATGAAGCTCAGCCGGCGCCAGCTCTCATCCATGTCGGCCTGCCATTCGTGGCGGATGATATCGATGCGCGCCTCCGGCGCCGCGCCCCGGGCGAAGCGGGCGGTCAGATCGTCGATTCCGGCGGCGCGGGTCCGCAGCATCTCGCAGATCAGCCGCGACTGCGCGCAGTAGACCGGCCATTGCGGACCACGCGGCGAGCAGAGACCGACGAAGTAGAGACCCTCCACCGTGGTCGGCAGGATTTCTCCCGCGTTGCGAAGCGGCACGCCCGCCTCCCATTCCAGCAGGTCATCGTCGAGAAACGGCAGCCGGGTGTTGAAGCCCGTCGCCCAGAGGATCGTGTCGTACTCATCGCTGGTGCCGTCGGTGAAACGGACGGTCTTGCCCTCGATATCCGCGACGCCCGGCACCGGCTTCACCCGCCCGTGCTGGATCCAGTAGAGCAGGAGATCGTTGACCACGGGCGGCTGCCTGTCGAGATCATAGGTCTCGGGCGTCGGCAGACCGGGGTAATCCCCCGCCGATCCCTTCGAGGCGTAGATCAGGACGTTCATCAGCATGTTCTGCTGTTCGCGAGGCAGCTCGTTCAGGAACGACAGTTCGGAGCGCGGCTTGCCCATCAGCGTCTTGGGCTGGAACAGCTGACCCCGGCGAACGGCGATCGACACGTCGAAACGGTGCTGCGCGGCGTCCACGGCGAGGTCGCAGCCCGAATTGCCGAAGCCCACGACGAGCACCCGCCCCTCGATCTGGTCGGTGTCCATGTAGTCGTGCGAGTGGATCGAGCCCAAGCGGCGTCAGGAGAAGGACAAGAGCGAGAATGATCCGCATGCCCCGACCCCCATCTTTATATCGTGCAGTCTAGCAGAAAGGGCGTTTGGCGGGGAAAATATCGGAGAACGGGGGCGCGCCGGCGCACGGTCTCCCCTCACTCGAACGCATACGAAAACCCGTCGTCGCCAACTCCCACTGTCACCCGCGAGAGCGCCGCACCCTCCAGCGTCCGGCGCAGGAGGCCCGCGCTCAGATCCGGCAGGACCGTGTTCGTCAGGATCGCGTCGATCATCCGGCCACCCGACTCGAGCTCCACGCAGCGGGCGCGCACCATCTCCAGCACACCCGGGCCGATCACCAGTTCCGCCTCGTAGCGCTCGCTCAATTGCCGCCCGATCCGGGCGAAGCGGGCGGTCGCGATCTGGTCGATCATCGCATCGCTCAGCGGATAATAGGGCACCGTAATCACCCGGCCGAGGAAGGCGGCGGGGAAGACAGCGAGCAGCGGCGGGCGGAGCGCGCGGTCGAGCTCGGCCACCGCCCCGCGCTTCCGGCCCGCCTCGGTCGCGCGCATGATGACCTCGGAGCCGACGTTGGAGGTGAGCAGGATCAGGCAGTTCTTGAAGTCGATCCGGCGCCCTTCGCTGTCGTCCATCATTCCCTTGTCGAAGACCTGGAAGAAGATCTCGTGCACGTCTGGATGCGCCTTCTCCACCTCGTCGAGCAGGACCACCGAATAGGGCTTGCGCCGCACCGCTTCGGTCAACACACCGCCTTTGCCATAGCCGACATAGCCCGGCGGCGCACCCTTCAGCAGAGAGACCGTATGCGCTTCCTGAAACTCGGACATGTTGATGGTGATCAGGTTCTGCTCGCCGCCGTAGAGCGTGTCGGCGAGGGCGAGCGCCGTCTCAGTCTTGCCGACGCCGGAGGGGCCACAAAGTAGGAAGACGCCGATCGGTTTCTCTGGCGCGCCCAAGCCCGCGCGGCTGGTCCGGACACGGGCCGCGATCATTTCCATCGCGTGATCTTGCCCCACGACGCGCTCGGCGAGGATGCCGGTGAGGTTCAGCGCCTTCTCGGTCTGACTCGCCAGCATCCGGCCCATCGGAATGCCGGTCCAGTCCCTCGCCACCGCCGCCACCGCGTTGCGATCGACGGAGGGCAGGATCAGCGGTGCCTCGCCCTGCGCCTCGGAAAGGCGCGTTGTGAGCGCGCGGAGTTTGGCGAGATCGGTCTCGCGGTTGGGGGCGGGCGCTTCCGTCCCGGTTTCCGGTTCGGGAGCGGTCGGCGGCGCCTCCCCCTGATCGAGTGTCGCGCCTTCGCCGCGCAGGTGCGCGCGTAGCGCGAGAATGTCGGTCACCAAGCCGCGCTCCACCTCCCAGCGAGCTTCCGCCGCTGCGATCTCGGGCGTCAGCGCGGCGAGAGCCGCGTCGAGCTTCCCACGTCGGGCAGCGACGTTGAGGCCGATCGCAGCCTCCCGCTCGTGAATGCCGCGCTCCAGCTCTAGCATCGCGCGGCGGCGGTGGAGATCCTCGACTTCCGCCGGAGTCGCGTGCTGGGAAACCGCGACGCGGGCGCAGGCGGTGTCGAGCAGGCTGACCGCCTTGTCCGGCAATTGCCGCGCCGGGATATAGCGGAACGAGGACGCGCTGCTGACCGATCCGACCGGTGTGCTCTGGGCGGTGGCCGACGGGATGGGCGGGCACGGGCACGGCGATCTCGCCGCTGATCTCGTGATTGACGCGCTGGCACGGATGCCGCATGGCGACGCCGGGCGCGCGGACCTGCTCGCCGCGCTTGGCGAGGCGCATGCCGATGTGCGGGAGCGCGCGCAAGCCGATGGTCTGGGCGAGATCGGCGCCACCGTCGTCGCGCTGATGCTTCACGGGCCGCTCGGCCTTCTTGCCTGGGCGGGGGACAGCCGGGGCTATCTGCTTCGGGGGCGCGGGCTCACACCGCTGACCCGCGATCATTCCGTGGTGCAGGAACTGATCGACCGGGGCAGCCTTTCCGCGACCGAGGCGGCGCGGCATCCGCATTCGAATATCGTCACCCGTGCGATCGGCGCCGGGCCCGCGGTCACGCCCGATTTCGCCGAGGTAGTTGTGGAACCCGGTGACCAGCTGCTCCTCTGTTCGGATGGGCTTACGCGCTGCCTCGCCGATGCTGAAATGGCGACGCTGCTCGCCGGCGCGCCCGATCCAGAAAGCGCATGCGTCGCCCTTGTCGAGGCGACGCTGCGGCGCGGCGCCCCGGACAACGTGTCGGTGGTGGTGATCCACGCCGCCAGGCCGGCGTGAGGTCGAGGTGCGGACGCAGGGACTCCTCGGCGCGGTAGTGATCGGTGCCAGCATCGTGCTCGCAGCCATCGCCTTCGCGCTGGTGGGCCACCTGCTGCGGGCGGCGAACGACACCGGACCGGAGGCCATGCTCGCGCGGGTCAACCACGATCTCGACGCACAGGAGGCTCGCATCGGCGCACTGGAACAAGCAGTCGAAGCGCTGCGCGACGAGGTCGAAATCCTGAACGCGCCTTCGGATCCGCATTCGCTCCCACCCTCGGTGGTAGTCCCTGCCCGCGATCAGTTCGGCGGCGCAGCGCCGATCCCGGAGGACGAGAACCTCGTCGAAGGGATGCGGCTCGCCACTGCCCGGTTCAACAGGGGCATCGAGCGCCCCATGCCGGAAAGCCTGCGCGCCCTGCTCGGCGAGCCGCGCGACAGCTATTCGGACGCCTGCCAGCCCGTGACAAACCCGAAGCTGCTCCGGCTCCTCGAGACGCGCCAGATCGGGCCATTCCGAGTCACGATGGTCCGCCCCGCGCTCGACTCGCTCGCGAAGATCATGGCCGATCTCGAGGCGGCGGATCCGGCGATACACGCCGCGCTCGGCACAGCTGGGGCGCTTTGCGCGCGGCATGTGCGGGGCGCACCGGGGAGCGTCTCCTCCCATGCCTGGGGCATGGCGATCGACCTCACCCTCGCCGGAGATCTCGACCAGATGGGCGACAAGTCGACCCAGTTCGGTCTCGTCGTGCTCGCGGAATTCTTCAATGCCGAGGGATGGTATTGGGGCGCCGGCTACGGGCGCGAGGATTCGATGCATTTCGAACCGGGCGAGGCGCTCCTGCGCGACTGGCACGCGCAGGGACTGCTCTGAAGCGCGATGGCGGAATCAGAGGCGCCGCGCACGATCATCCGCTCCCCCGCTGGGCCGGAGCGCGGGGACATATTCGCCGGTCTCGCCGGACCGCTGCTCAAGCTGGCCACGACGACGGCGCGCGATCCGGACCCCGATCCCGAAGCCATCGCGCGCGAAGCCCGGACGCGCGTGGAGGCGTTCGAGACCTCGGCGCTGCGCGCGGGCCTGCCGCGGGAGGCGATTGGTTCGGCGCGCGACGCGCTGCTCGCGGTGCTCGCGGCGCGGGCGGGGTCCAATCCGGCCATGCCGCCGCGCGCCTGGACTCGCGCCATCCAGCGACGGCTGCCGGGCACTCCAATACCGGACGCGGATCTGATTGCCGGCCACGCGGAAGAGGCCGCGCGCTCCGCCGCCGACCAGGATCTCGCGCGCTTCCTGCGCCATTGCTCCGAGGCGGTCCGCGCGGCGCATCCCGCGCGGGCCGCCGAGCCTCCGCCTTGGGGGTTGATCGTTCCTTTGGCCGTTTGCCTCACTCTGGCTGCCTGGACCGGATGGGCCGAATGGCGCTACGCCGGGCGCCTGCTCTCCGGGCTGCCCGCCCCCGAGGTAATCATCGCGACGGCCGGGGGCGGACCGGCGGAGGCGGCCCGGACACTCGACAGAACCCGGCGCGTGGTCGATGAGATCGCAGCGCGGGCGGGCGGCGGCCCGCTCGGCCTCGCACCACTGCTCGGTGCCCATGCGCCCGGTGCCATCGCCCGCGCGCGCTACGCCGCCGTGGTGGATCACCTGCTCCCGCCACTGCTCGCCGCGGCGCTCTCCGAGGCGCTCGCCTCCGAGGGCAAGTCGGTCGAAGCCTACGACACCCTCCGAGCGCGCGCCATCCTCGACGGCGCAAGCCCCTGGCAGCCAGAATTCCTCGCGGGCTGGATGGAGGCCCGCGCAAGCGGCGACCGGCAGCTTGGCGATCTCGCGCCCCACGCGGCCGCGCTGTCCGGACCCCATGCCACCCTGCCCGCGCCGGATCCCCCATTGGTCGATCAGGCGCGCCAGATCGCGGCCGAGGGCACACCCGCCGATTATGCCTTCCTCGAACTGACCCGCGACCCAGCGGCACGTGCCCTGCCCGGCTGGTCCGCGACATCGATCCCAGGCCTTTCGGATATCCTCGTCAGCCGCTCTGGCCAGCCGGTCGCCACGCCGGTTCCAGGCCTGTTCACTCGCGCGGGCTGGACCTACGCCGGCGCCGATGGAGCCCGGCGCACGATCGACCGGGCAAGCCGCGAATGGCTCACCGTCACGCGCACGCCCTTGCCTGCGATCGTCCCCGAGGCGGCGGTGATGGCGCGCCTGCGCGATGCTACCCTGACCGTCTGGACAGAGAAGCTCGCCGATTTCCGCGTCCGCCCCTTCACAGACCAGGCGGGTGCGCTCCTGGTCAGCGGCACGCTCGGCCAGCCACGTTCACCACTCGAAACCCTGTTTCGCGCCACCTGGACCGAGGTCGGCGGCACGGACCGCGACCGCTCCGCGGCGGACCAGATGGCCATCGACGCCGCCTTCGGCGCCACGATCCGCTTCGCGGAAGCCGGCGAGATGGTGGCGATCAGCCAGCTCTTCGCCGGCCTGAACATCGAGCTCCGGTCAATCGATCGCGACGAAGACCAACGGCTCATGAACATCCAGAGCCGCGCCGTTTCCATTGCTACCCTCGACCGAGCTCCCCGGCTGGTCACGCAGATCGTCGAGGATGTGCTCGCCCAGGCCGCCGCGACGCGAGCCGATGCACGCAAATCCCACGCCGCTCGGCGCTGGAGCGGTGAACTGCTCATATCCTGCCGGGTAGCGCTCGATGGTTACCCGTTCAGTCCCGAGGCAACGGACGCGGATCTCGACGAGGTCCGCGCCTTCCTGCGACCGGACGGCGCCCTTGGCCGGTTCGTTGCCGCAGATCTCGCCACCTTGCTCGATACGAGCGTCTCGCCCTGGTCCTGGAGACCCCAAGCGAGGCTCTCGGGCTACACATCCGAAAGCGCCGCCTTCCTGGAACGCGCGCTCGACGCCGGCGGCGCGCTCTTTCCCGAAACGGGTGGCGGCTTCACGGCCGCGGTCCTCGCTCGGACCGGTGCCGGCGCGACGACCACGATGATCGGCGGAACGCGTGCTGATATCGACGCGACCGAGACGCTCGCTACCCTCGCCTGGCCAGGTCCCCAGCCATCGGCGGGCGCGCGGATCCTCCTCACCGCCGAGGTGGCGGCGGATTGGCCCGGCCCCTGGGGCCTGCTCCGGCTCATCGACGATGCGCATGTCCGCGCGCGAGACGACGGCAAGCGCTTCCTTCTTGACCTTCGCGTGTCGGATCAACGGATATTCATGGAACTCATGTTCCCGTCCCCACTCAATCCTATCGCCGCGCAACCCAGTATCCCCGGCTTGGTTTGTCCGCGCGCCCTTTGAGCCCACAGGCGGCGTCTCGACGAGTTACTGGCGGCAGCAGTGAAGTGATGCGGTTGTCTAATCGCAGCTGAGGGGTCAAGCCTGAGTTTGCCAGAATGACGCTACCGGGTGCATGGTTGTCTTCGCGGTCGACACTGGCCGCCGCATGATAGAGCGTTCGCGGAACGAGCCTTCAATGTGGACGACGCACTCTGCTGAGATAGCGGTGCAACCCCATCAGCGGAATGGCTCGGCTCACGTCCCGGCAAGGACGTCTCAGGCGTTCAGGATCTCAATACGAGCTGATTTTACGATGCGGCCCGGTACGGTAACCTGACGTCTGGAAATTTGATTTGCGCGGGCGCTGGGGCCGTGCTCGATCAGATGTTCCAGGAGGACCTCGACCGCCGTATCCTTCCGTTCGTCCATTCGCGCTTCTCCATGGGTGGTTTCGCAACTCCATGGGATACCAGGATGGGCGCCTCTGCCGGGCATGCCCGGCAGAGGCGCCCAGCGACATCGCCTCTGTCTTTGGCCGCGCGTTCGAGCTTGCCCTGCAGATCGAGTGGGAGCGGTTCCTGCGCGCCGGCCCCTGCGAGCGCACCGCCGAGCGCCAGGGCTACGCGAACGGCTACAGGCCCAAGCGCATCGACACGCCGGCCGGCACGGTCACCGTCGACGCTCCCAGGACCGCCGGCCATGATGGGGAACCGTTCTACCCGCGATCGCTGGAGCGCGGCCGCCGGGCGGTGCGCGCGGTGATGCTGGCGGTGGCGGAGATGTACATCAAGGGCGTGTCGACCCGCGAGGTCGAGGCGGTGATGCGCGAGTTCGGCATCGAGAGCCTGTCCTCGTCGCAGGTCAGCCGCGCCGCCAGGTTGCTCGATGACGAACTGGAAGCCTGGCGCGACCGGCCTCTCGGCGAGATCCGGTATCTGATCCTTGACGCGCGGCTCACGAGAAGATGCGCCACGGCGGGGTCGTCCGCGACGCCGCCGTGCTCTCGGCGATCGGCATCGGCCCGGACGAGCGCCGCCGGGTGCTGGGCGTCTCGGTCGCCCTCTCCGAGGCGGAGGTCCATTGGCGCGCATTCCTGGGGAGCCCGCGGGCGCGCGGCCTGCGCGGCGTGGAGTATGTCGTCTCCGACGATCACGCCGGCCTGCGCGCCGCCCGCGGGGGCGGTGCTGGGCGGCGCGACATGGCAGCGCTGCCCGTTCCACCTCGCCCGGAACGCCATCCATCACGCGCCGAGCCTCGCGATCCCCAAGCGCATCGGCGCCGAGTTGCGCGCCGTCTGGAACGCAGCCTCATTGGCGAAGGCCGAAGCCGCCCTCGCCGAACTGGTCGCGACCTACCGCGACACCGCCCCGAAACTCGCGGCATGGCTGGACGAGAGCGTGCCCGAGGGCCTCGCCGTCTTTGCGCTGCCCGAGCACCACCGTCGTCGCATGCGCGACCGTGCGCCGACGGGGCGGGCGCAAGCGGGCGATTGGAACGCGGGCGCCGATGGCCCTGCCGGAGCGGCCGAACCAGCGCTGGAGCCTCGACTTCGTCTCCGACCAGCTGAGCGACGGCCGTCGCTTCCGCGTCCTCGTCGTGGTCGATGACTTCACCCGGGAGTGCCTGGCGCTCGTCGCCGACACGTCGTTGTCCGGCGCCCGGGTCGCCCGCGAGCTCGACGATCTCGTCGCCGAACGCGGCCGGCCGCTGATGATCGTCAGCGACAACGGCACCGAGCTGACCTCGCGTGCCATCCTCGAGTGGCAGGAGACCCGCGGTATCGGGTGGCACTACATCGCCCCAGGAAAGCCGATGCAGAACGGGTTCGTGGAGAGCCTGATCGGTCGCTTCCGCGACGAATGCCTCAACGAGCACCTGTTCCGCAGTCTCCTCGCCGCCCGGCGGCTCATCGCGGAGTGGCGGATCGACTACAATACCACCCGGCCGCACACGAGCCTCGGCGGCCTCACCCCCAATGCCTTTGCAACCCGGGCCGGATGGGACCACAGGATGCCGTTCAGAACTCGGCGGTCATCAACACGGGGAACTCCGCGCGGCTTGTTTGGCAACAGAGGCGAGAGGATCGACCATTCATGGTCGGTCAATTCGTACCGGCGACGCGTCATTCAGGGCTCCCTCAGTTTCGAGCCTTGAATCAGCCACACAAGCAAAACGCCAACCAGATTTATGGGTTTGCCGCCTAGCGAATCTGCACATCCGATGCTAGCCTACAATAGGTTGATTATATACATGAGATGTGTATGCTCAGGAAGCGCTCAACTCCCGACTCAGGCGGGTTTTTCGAGGTATTCAGCGATCTGATATTCGGAGTAATGGCAATTTTTGTGTTACTTTTTGTAATAATTATATCTCAGATAAGACCTGATCAAGAGAGTCAACCATCTGTTGATCTAATGATAGCAATAGATGTAAGTGCATCTATGGGAGATCCTCTAAAAGAACTGAAGGAAAGCCTTTCTGAACTGGTTGAAAACTTTCCATCCGTTATACGTGACTTTAGAGTTGGTACAGTTATATATGCGGATTGGGTCGGTCATGGGGGCATCAATATCTTTCCGTTGACGACAATGGACGGCCGCGGGAAGAGTGCGCTGCTCGATTGGATTGGATCCATTCAGCAGAAGAGCGGTATCGTAGATACGAACTTAGCGATCGAAACGGCGATCGCGGAGCTTGGTTCTCCTGGTGATCAGACGCGACGGCGATCACTTCTCTTGATTGGGGACGTGGGCCCCTTCGAGATGCGCGGCGGGCAACAGCTGCAAGATCCAAGCGGAAATCGTCCTCTTGATACGCGTTTCGTAAGCGAGGGTGTCGAACTGGTGCGCGCATTCGCAGAGTCTAGCGATGAAAGTCGTGTCCTCGTTTTTTTTCCCGATTCGGAGGGCTATAGCTTCGAAGGAAAACGCTATCAGCGTTGGGCCTATAACGAGTCAAGAGACTTCTTCTGCACGGCGGCTCGAGCGGCCGGTCCAAAAGGTGAATTTCTCGACCGCGATGGAAGATTGATGTGGTCGCTTCTATCGATGTTTCTGACGGTCGAGGATCTTGAGGGCAAAGAGGGCGCAGCGTGCTAGGTACCCGAGAAGAGATTTCAAATGTCCGTTTCAAAGCATTGATCGTGGTCGTGCTGATTGGATCGGCCATGATCGGGTGGCTATCGGCGCAAGTCGCGGACAGCAATGGTATATTGACCAATGCGCGTGCGTTGATCGAGGCCGACGAGGATATCTTCGATTTGGATAGTGATACGATCTCGGCTGAGGATCTGGATCCCGTTGCCGTTCTCGCAGCGCTCGATGATCTCGCGGCGCACCCGGATGACCCATTGAAGCCTGCCGGCATCGCGGGCGTAACCGATGAGCAGATTGAAGCCCTCCATCAGGACGACGTGGCCTTCATACTGGATGATGCGCTTGCCATCGCTCGAGATGCTATAGCCGAAAGCCCGCGCTACCTGTTCGAAGTGGGACGCGTGGCGCTCTACCACGGAGAACCGAATGCCGCCTTCGATCTCTTGATCGAGGCGGCCGAAGCTGGCAGCGCGGCGGCGGCGGGCTACCTCGGCTGGTTGGCAGAGGACGATGCAACCGCGCACGCGTGGCTCTCCCAAGCAGTCGCGGGGGGATTCGCTTCGGCGCAACAGATACTCGATGACATGACCGCGCTACCGTCGAGAACCACTGCCCAGGCGTCTCCACAGATTCCAAAGCGCAGCGTTGCCGACATCACCGAAGGCTTCCAACGTGCTGACTTGCTCAAGGCGATGGTCGAGAAGGACTATGAGTATCTGCGGCAGTATCGCACCGAATCGATCAGCTACATGTTAAAGCTCAATAGCGTTCTGACAGATCCGTCTGCATGGTTTCGTACAAATTCTGCCTTTTTTGAGCAGGATCTCGATCCTGAACTCATGCTAAATCTAAATTATATTACGGCGACCGATCCTGATTACCTTCAGGATATAGTCGAGATCGGCGTGGGGGGGCTGTGGGGTATGTTTCAGAGTCTTGCCAGCGAGCGCCAATCACAACAGAATGCGGGCACTTGGGATCCGGCCGCGGAAATCGCCGCTGCCAATCGAGGGTCAATCCAACATACCCAACAGATAGCGCTCCTCACTACCGCGGCCGAATGGGACGGAAAGCGGCTGCTCGCGCTCTATGCTGAGGATCCCGAAGCGTTCCGTGAGATCTACAGGGGCATGGTAAGTTACGTTCGGGGAGCGCTCTGAGTGTCGCAGATGCTTCTTGGCATTCTCGCCGCTTTCGCAGTCTCCGTTCCGGCAATCGCCGCCGATAGAACGGGGACCATCCCGCAGATCGAGGGCTTTAAGAAGGGCGCCAATGTCTACTTGGCGGAAGCGAACAGTCGCCCACCGCCCAAGGCCCAGATCACAAGACCGAAGTCGCCGCGAGTCCAGCTTGGCCGGGCAAGCCTCAAGCCGCGAAGCGCGTTCAAGCAGGCCGCTGGAAATGCGACGGTGGTGTCCAAGGGGCGCGGCAGCTTTTTCACGCCAGCTTCCGGAAACCCAAAGGCGGATATCCTTCGCGGAGCAACGCTTGTGGACCGCACGCAACTGTTACGCTCCAAGAGAACGTTCGACAAAAATGTATCTAAGGATACAAGTAAATCGCGATCAAGGACTGATAACACCTCTTTTCACTACAATAAGCATGGTGGAGATTTTGGCGCTAGAAATCCGACGCAATATGCAAAAAAGGCACGAAGTTTCCGAAATAATCCGCCAAAAGGCTCGCTTCAAAGGAATCTTCCGGACGGCAGGAAGGTACTTTATCATCCAAATACAAATACTCTAATGGTAGTTAAGTCAAACGGAAGAATAGGTACATTCTATAAGCCAAAACCAAAATCAGACAATCACTCTAGTGGATACGATAAAAGATACAAGAATCCAATGGATTACTTTATTCGCGGATTCAATTGAGAAAATGGCAGAAGCCAAAGAGTCCGCGACGCTAGCGGCAATTTCCTCTGACCTGACCCACAAGTCGGGACTGTCCGAGTGGCGGCGCTGGTGTTTCGTTCTGGCTATCGCCGCTGGTGTCGTGGTCGTGCCGGTGCTGGGAGGCCCAGCCCTTTCCTCCGTCCCCATCGATCTTGTCTTCTATGTACTGATTGTTGGTGTAGCAGCCATCACGATAGGACGCAGCTACTCCGACGCGCGTTATTTGCAACACGAGACGGATCTCGCCACCAAACAAGTCCTGGATCTGGTTGAGTTGGATGATATCTCGTCATTTCTGGAGGCGTCCGAGCGGAGCCAGTTTCGTAGTCACATCGAAGCGCTCTACACCATATTTCAGCAGGATACGGAGATCAGTCAGGATAACCTGATTGAATTGCTGCGGGAGCGCCTCGAGGCTCGGAACCGACTTTCCGAGCTCTTCTCTTCGATATTGATTACTCTTGGGTTGATCGGCACGATCGCTGGCCTCATCATCATGGTGTCGAAGCTTCGAAGTTCCATGGGAGACTTCGACCCATCGAGTGGTGACGAACTGATCAAGGAATTGATGCAAGACGGAGGCGCACTGTCTGGTCTCGACACGGCCTTCTACACCACTCTTCTTGGGGCGGTTCTGGGCGGCGTAATGCTTCGGGTTCTAACGAACGTAGTAGGATCTAATATAGTTAGATACACCGCCTACATCGCTGAGCTAACGGAAATCTATGTCCTGCCCTCTTTGCGTAACATGGCGCGCCAACTCGACGAGAACGGCTACTACCGCAGGCAGGGGCAATGAACCAATCGCGCTCGCCGGGAAGCGACCGGCCGTTCAAGTTTAGATGCTCCGGGTGCGAGGCAGAGATCACAACCACCTACGCGGCCGTTGGCCAGGAAGCGGCTTGTAGCTCCTGCGGGCAGGTTTCAAAGGTACCGCTTCCCAGGGTAGGCCTCGGGCTCAAAAGGAGCGCGCCTTCGGATGTCCGGAGCTCCGAAGCCGCCATGACCGCACCCGATCCTTTTCCTCCGGAGCGGAACCACGAAGCAGTGGCATCGTTCCGGGATCCGCCGGCTGACTCGGTGAGCCTAGGTCCGAGACATGGGCCGTCCGCAGGGCTAGGTGACGAGAACGCCGGTGGCCAGGACGGGGCTCAGCGGGGAGGTGGCCATTCGGGTCATTCTTCGTCTCGACCGGACTCCGGTAGAGTAACGTTGGGACGGGCCGTACCTTCCGGAACCATCAAAGAATCCAATAAGGTACGAGGTAATGAGACAAAGATCGGGAGCGAACTTCGGTCCGAAACCAGTGGACGAATTCGTTACCCGATGCTCATCCTGACAGCGGTCTCAATTTTCGGTTTTCTATTTGGCGGCGTGATCTATACGTTGACCGGAGAACCCGGGAGAAACGTTGAAGTAATAGGCGACGACAGTGCCGAGGTGCTGACGGATCCGGATCCATCAGCCACCGATCCCGTCGCATCCCAACCGACACCAAGCGCCCCCGAAGATGATGTCACACCGCAACCGAGCCCGAGCCCGATCAACATGGAGGTCGCCGAGAGAGTCTCCGCGCAGTGGACCCTGTTGGTGCGCCGCTTCGAGGCCGCCGGCAGCACCGTTGAAGAGATACGACGACTGTCGCGGGAAGCGCAAAATCCGCTGTTCGCGGAGGACACCGAGTTCGTGGGCTCCATTCTCACCAGGGTCGATCAGCTCAAATCTCAGATCGAAGATGACCGCCGAGCATCCGAAGATGGTATTTCTTTACTTCAGGGTATTCGTAATGAATATCCAGATATTTTTATCGCATCAACGCAAAATCTTCGTGACACCTACGCGGCCCAAGGAAGACAAAATCCGATTCAATATATCGATCTTCTAGATACAGCTACGGCGCAAATCGATAGCACTGTTTTCCAGCATATATGGGAATCCAGATTCTCCATCGATTAAGGGGGTCAGAAGAAATGAGAAACTTTGCGATACGGAATGGTCTGTACCTCAGTATAGCCCTGTCACTATCCGGGTGTTTGAATACGCCGGATGGGCAGCCGAACGACATAGTCAATGCCGGCTTAGCTGGCGCGGGCATCGGTGCGCTGATCGGGGCTGTCACTGGCGACGACGGCGGCGAACGGACGAGAAACGCTGCGATCGGAGGGGTAGTTGGCGGTGCCATCGGTGCGGGCGTTGGCAGCGTCGCCGCCAAACGGAGGGTGGCCTATAATGCCGAGTCCGCGTCTCTCGATACCGAGATCCGAAACGCTTCGAATGATCTCGCGGCGAGCAAAAACGTGGCAAGGAGCGCTCGATCCGCGCTCGAGTCCGAGAACCAGCGATTGGCCGCGTTGAAACGCCGTTCGGAACAGGGGCAGAACATAGCGGCCGATACCGAACGCAGCAAGCAGCGCCTCAAGAGGCAGATTGCAAGCCTCGACGCTGAAAAGGCTAGCCTTGCCGAGGAGATAAGTCACTATGAAGCGGTTCTGAGCTCGGCACGAGCCGAACCAGGCGAGGATCCGGCATCGGTTCAACAGAAGGTCGCTCAGCTTGAAGCTCGCAAGCGACAGTTGCAGGAGCAATATCAAGATCTGAACAACATTCAGCGGAACACCCGGACGGCCGTGAACTCGGCCGGCTCTCTAGGAGAAGTCTGATGAGGCACCGAGCGTTCCGTGTGAAGATTAGGCCGGTTCTGGGTGCATTGGGCATCGCTCTCACTGGTTGTGCCGAAACCCCGAATTTCGAAACCCCTTCTACGTTCGACATGATCTTTCGATACGATACCTTGCAGGAGCACTTAGCCGAGCGGCGCCGTCTCCTCGAGAACCTTCAGGGTGAGGCGCGGGCGGCCGAGGCATCCGCACAACGCTCATTGGGGATGCTTCGTGCCGCTGAGCAGGAGAGTGCGACGCTTGAACATTCAAATGCTGCGAATGCACAAGGAAGCGCTGAGCTCGAAGCGCTGAGATCTGAACTTTCTATAGCCTACGACGAGTTGGCTCGTGCGCGCTCTGAGGTGGACCGCCTTAGGCGAGAAGAGCCTAGTCGTCAGGAGCAGGTTGCTGCTGATCGGTCGGCGATCGCAATGCTCAACGAACGAGTTGCGCGTCTTGATCAACAAATCGCCGCGTTGGAGCAAGCCATCCAAGATGCGATCTCCTCGCGAAAGCGCGTGGTGTTACGGCAGAGTTCCTAGGGCGTCGACTCATAAACTCTGACACCAGGTCCTCGCGGCTATGAGCTTGACGGCGGCGAGGAAGTTCTCCGGGTCCTTGTCGTAGCGTGTGGCGATGCTGAGAGCGGCGGTGCAAAAACCGGCCACGGTAGCGGCGGGATAGTCCGGCCGCGGGCGGAGTAAAATCCGGCCACCTATTTCCCTTCTGCATTGAACGCAGGAGGGACAGGGG
>NZ_JBKQWU010000048.1:0-25314 GCF_047275745.1 Amaricoccus sp. W119
CCCCTCAGCAGTTCGTCCAATATCGCGTCGTCGATCTTCTTCGCCATGGTCCACGCTGTCCTTTCCTCTCAGCATGGACCGGCAGATCCGTACACAGAAGGCCGGACACTCTCATCACCGAGGCGCCGTGCTTGGCGGAGATCGACGCTACCACCTCAGGACCTGGGAGCCGAGGGCAGCGCCGACGGCAGTGACCAGCAGGATGGCAAGGCTGTACCAGGTCACATAGAAGAGCGGACTGTCTTCGGTGCAGTGAATCGCATAAAGCGCAGTCGCTACTCCCCCGCTCATCAGGCCCGCCAAAGCGCCGGCCACCGGCGGCCGAGTGCTGGCGCCGCGCCGAAGTATCCAAAGGCTGATCGCCAGAATCGGCAAAGACATCAGGGGAATGACAGTCAAGCAAAACCAGAGCGTCTGCCCGACCAGTCCAGAATACCAGTCCTGCTTGGGTTTTTGCATCAGCTCCGCGGCCACCGCCGTCAACAGAACGAGCGGGACCGCCGTCAGCAAGGCGCTCCAGCCCCCAACTCGCGCAGCCGGGCGGGCCACTCGAACCACCGCTCCGAAGGCGCCGATCGCCAAAATTACCGGAAAAACTTGTTTTAGCAGAACGTTGGCGCTGCTCGCGACCACGCCGAAATCCGACCGAGGTCCCACCAGTATCAGAAACGCTGCTCCCACTATCACCGCGCTCGCGAGCAGCGCTCGCGGCAAAGCCACCTCTACGGGGCGTGTCCGTTCTACGTCGGCAGCAATTGCCCGGATGAACTGATCGGTTCTCATTCGGCTATCCTGCCACGACGAGCAGCCCTCCTCTCGCTCGAGGAGGGTGCCGAGGCGCCGGTGCCGAAGCGCCGCCGTTCCGCCGCCAGGCTTCGCAGCCGCTCGCCCGTCGCCCGGCTCGGGCCTCCCGGCGCACGGTCTTGGGGTCGATCCGAATGCGCTCGCAGGCGCGCCGCTGCGAGCAGACTGCGCTCGGCCATCAGGCGGAGCACCGCTGCGGTCGGTCGGCGCTTCTGATCTGTCATTTATTGTCTTGGCCCCCGTTCTTTCCAGGGACTGATGATTTTGAGGATGAACCCCGCCACCTCCGGCGCGTCCCACTCGGCCGGACCGAGCCGGCGCCCAACTTCCCGCCCGTCGGGATCGATCAAGATCGTCGCCGGTAAGCCGATCGCCCCCAAGTCGGCGGCGGAGCGACCGCTCTTGTCTATGACAAGCCGGAGGTTGGCGATGCCGCTCTCGTCGTAGAACCGCCGAACCACTCCGACCCCAGCGCGATCGATCGAGAGCGTCAGGACCTCGAAGCGACCGCTTCCGAGCCCCGCCTGCAAATTGTCGAGCGTGGGCATCTCGTTGCGGCATGGCGGGCACCACGTGGCCCAGACGTTCAGCAGGACATACTTTCCGCGCCAATCGTCGAGCGACAAAGTCTGTCCGGCCTCGTCCTGGAAGGCGATCCGCGGCAGATCCCGTGGAGCGGCATGCATCGCGAAGCCGGCGGACGGGCCGGAGGCGACTGCCGTAGGCAGCAGCGCGACGACGGTCAGGAAGGCCGCGAAGATTAAGGCTGTCACCGCAACACCTTCCCGGCCTGCGTCGCCAGGTCGCCACAAGGACTGGCAATCGAAGCGTGCATGCACTTTGTCGCAGCCGCGAGCCAATGCGCCTTTCCCGCCACTTTCGCTCAGAACCGCGCCTTGCGCAGCCGCAGCGAGTTGGTGATGACGCTGACCGAGGAGAGGCCCATGGCCGCCGCCGCGATCACCGGCGACAACAGGATGCCGAAGCTCGGGTAGAGCACCCCCGCGGCCACCGGCACGCCGAGTGCGTTGTAGATGAAGGCGAAGAACAGGTTCTGGCGAATGTTCTTCATGGTCGCGGCACTGAGCTTGCGCGCGCGATCGATGCCCTGAAGATCACCCCTCAGCAGCGTCACCCCCGCGCTCTCGATCGCGACGTCCGTGCCAGTGCCCATGGCGATGCCGACGTCCGCCGCGGCGAGGGCAGGGGCGTCGTTCACCCCGTCGCCGGCCATGGCCACGATCCGGCCCTCTTCGCGCAGTCGCGTGACGATGGCGCTTTTCTCCTCTGGGAGCACCTCGGCCTCGACGTCGGTGATGCCGAGCTTGCGGGCAACGGCCTCGGCCGTCGTCTTGTTGTCGCCCGTCAGCATCACCACGCGGACTCCGTCAGCGGCCAGCCCCTTCACCGCCTTGGGAGTGGTCGTCTTCACCGGGTCGGCGATGGCGAAGAGGCCTGCGGGGGCGCCGTCCGCGGCCATGAAGATCACCGTGGCGCCGTCGTTGCGCAGCTCTTCGGCCTTTGCGGTCAGAGCGGAGACGTCGATGCCGGCCTCGGTCATGATCCGCTGGTTGCCGATGATGAGCTGCTTGCCCTCGAGGCTGCCGGTCACGCCCTTGCCGATCGGCGCATCGAAGTTCTGAGCCTTCCCGAGCGTCAGGCCCTTCGCCTCGGCGGCACTTACGATGGCGAGCCCGAGGGGGTGCTGGCTCGAGCGTTCTAGGGTGCCCGCGAGGCGTAGGATGTCGTCCGCCGAGTGGCCGACCGCCGGGACGATGGCAGTCACTTTCGGATGCCCCTCGGTCAGGGTGCCAGTCTTGTCGACGACAAGTGTGTCGACCTTCTCGAAGCGTTCCAGCGCCTCGGCGTTCTTGATGAGCACGCCTAGCCCGGCGCCGCGACCGACGCCGACCATGATCGACATCGGCGTCGCAAGACCGAGGGCGCAGGGGCAGGCGATGATGAGGACCGCGACTGCCGCGACCAGCGCATGGGCGAAGCGCGGCTCCGGCCCGATGAAGAACCAGGCCAGGAAGGCGATGACGGCGACGACGATCACCGCGGGCACGAACCAGCCGGAGACGTCGTCGGCGAGCCGCTGGATCGGCGCACGCGATCGCTGCGCGTCGGCGACCATGCGTACGATCTGCGCGAGCATCGTGTCACGGCCGACCTTGCCCGCTTCCATGACGAAGCCGCCGGTCTGGTTCATCGTGCCGCCGATGAGCTTGGCGCCCACCTCCTTGCCGACCGGCATCGACTCGCCGGTAATCATCGACTCGTCGAGAGTGCTGCGGCCCTCGACCAGGGTGCCGTCAACCGGCACCTTCTCGCCCGGCCGGACACGAAGCCGGTCGCCGACCTCTACCGCGTCGAGGCCAACCTCCTCGTCGGAGCCATCGGCCTTGATGCGGCGCGCGGTCTTTGGCGCGAGGTCGAGCAGCGCGCGGATCGCTCCGCCGGTCTGCTCGCGAGCGCGGAGCTCCAGCACCTGGCCGAGCAATACGAGCACGGTGATGACCGCCGCGGCCTCGAAGTAAACCGGCACTGCCCCGCCCATGCCGCGCATGGTCGCGGGGAAAATTCCGGGGGCGAGGGTCGCAACCACGCTGTAGAGCCAAGCGGCTCCCGTTCCCATGGCGATCAGGGTGAACATGTTGAGATGGCGGTTCATCACCGACTGCCAGCCGCGCACGAAGAATGGCCAACCGGCCCACAGCACGACTGGCGTCGCCAGCACGAGTTGAATCCAGTTCGAGGTTTGCGGGGCTATGGCCGAATGCAAGTCGACGAGATGCCCGCCCATCTCTAGCAGGAAGACCGGCATCGTCAGCGCGAGCCCGATCCAGAAGCGGCGGCGCATGTCGAGGTATTCTGCGCTAGGGCCGGTGTCGGCTGAGGGCATCTCGGGCTCGAGTGCCATGCCGCAGATCGGGCAGTTGCCCGGTCCGACTTGACGGATCTGCGGATGCATCGGGCAGGTGTAGATGGTGCCCTCTGCCATCGGCGGAGCGGAATCGGGCGGCGCTGTCCTCGCGGCGTAGGTGGCGGGATCGGCTTCGAACCTCGCCAGGCACCGGGCCGAGCAGAAGTGATAGGCAGTGCCGCGAAACTCCGCGTGATGCTCCGTCGTCCCGGGATCCACGTCCATCCCACAGACCGGATCCTTGACCGTGCTCCCCTCCGGCAAGGAGGAGGCATGGCTGTCGTGGTTGTGGTGTTCTGACATTGTCGTTTCCCTCTCCCGCCCCCCGGCAAGGTCAAGTTCTGAGATGGGCAGGTTTGATTCAGCGAAGCCGGTCGGCGATCCGCTCCATCTGCGCGATCTCCTCTCGCTGCGCTTCGGCGATCGCCTCGCAGAGAGTCACCAACTCCGGGTCGGAAAGGCTGGCTTCCCGGCACATGAGGATCGCGCCTGAGTGGTGGGGGATCATGGAGGCGATGAACTGCCTGTCGTCGATGAGCGTCTGCGATCGGGTCGCCCAGAAGGCCCCGAGGGTCAGCACGGCGAGCAAGGCGTAGAGCGCGAGGTTCGCGCTCCGGTTCGAGAACATGCCCGGCATCGTGATCAGCATGAAGATGCCCATCGGCGCCCACATAGTGACGGCCATGTAGAACATGTTGAGGTTGTTTCTGAAGTCCCCGAGACCGTCGATCATCGAGAACATCACGAAGTACATGACGACGAGGCCGAGCGCCATGTTCGCCCAAAACATCACGTAGGGGTGGCCGCCGTGATCACTATGATCGTTCGCCGTCATGTCGCTCCTCCTCGCAGTTCCCGAGGCCCCCAGATTTGGTGGCCTCGCGACGGGTTTGGCAGACGAAGCCGAGATTTGCCGCGGTGTCGTGCATCTTGCCCGCGGTAATGGCGAAGCGTCGTTTTTGCTCCTGCTACTGACCGCGCGCGGCAAGCCACTCCCTCATCATGGCGATCTCCTTCTCCTGGGCAGCGATGACCTCTTCGGCAAGCTGGCGGATCTGCGGATCCTTGCCGTACTCCAGTTCGACCCTGGCCATGGCGATGGCGCCTTCGTGATGGGGGATCATGCCGCGCATGAAATCGATGTCCGGGTCGTCGGTGTATTCGATCATCATGTCCGCGTGCATCTTGTCGTTCGCGGCGATGAAGGCTTCGGTCGAGGGACTTTCGGAGGGAGACGCGGGCATCTCCTCCTGCATCCCGGGCATGTCGTGGCCTTGCATCCCGCCGCTGTTCTGGCCCGCCTGGTTCTGCGCGACGGCGAGACCGGCGCTAACGAGAATGGCGCCACTGATAAAAATCGGAGTGAGCCTGTTCATCGGACCCTCCTTTCAGCGCGGCAGCCGGAAGCCGGCGGTGAGGCGGGTTTTGCGATCATCTGGATCGGCATGAGTTCCTCCTGAACTGTCTCATGCGGGAGCACCTAGTCGTTCCCATCGTTGGAAGGTCAACCCCCGCGGATGACCCCATTCCTGCCGGCAGCGGGCTGCGGCTCGTCTGCTCGAGGGGTGGATGGCGGATGTTTCCGCCAGTCCCCCGCCGGGAGCTCCAGTTCCTACGTCGGCAGGAAGCCGGCGCGTTCCTTTCTGGACCCGCCTTCCGTGCGGCCGCCGCTAATGACCTTGAACAGCCTCGGCGTTCGGCGCTCGAGCAGGCGCCCGAGAGCGATGAGGCCCGAGATGGTCAGGCTAACGGTCAAGAGATAGAGCGTGATCTGTGCCACCTCGGACATCGGGTCTATCATCGACCCGAGCGAAAGCTTGATGAACAGAATCGGCGGGTAGTGCGCGGCGTGGATGAAGAACGCCATGTAGGTGTTGCGACCGACCCATGCGGCGAAGCGGCCGTCGATCATTAGGAGCGCGGCGTTCCAGACTGCGAGCGCGCCGAGGATACGCATGGCGCCGGTGGCGACGTCGAAGCCGAGCCCATCCGCGCGGCCAAGCGCCCAAGGTGCGAGGGTCCGGGCCATCGCCGCCATGAGGAACAACACGAAGACTGGCACGACCCAGCGCTTCGGCAGCTCGGGGCGGAAGCCGTGCATGGCGCAGGCCGCGCCAAAGGAGAAGAAGAGCAGCACGTCGAGCCGGTGGAAGATCACGAGATCGTAATCGAGGATCCAGAGCGGCACGAGAGCAACGAACGTGGGCCAGGGCAGCCGGCCGACGAGGAGCCAGATGAGCGGGCTCACCGCTACCGTCAGGATCAGGTCGCGGATGAACCAGAGCTGGAAGGCCACCTGGGTGCGGTTGATGCCGATGATAGCGTTGCCCCAGGTGCGCAGGAAGCTCTGGTTCTTGGCGAAGAAGGCCGCGAAGAGGTCCGGGTAGATCAGGTGCACGGCATAGCCGACGAGGGCGAACAGCGTTCCCCAGATCAGGAACGGGATCACGAGCGAGTGCACGCGACGTCGCAGCTTTCGGGCGAAGTCCGGCGGCCGTTGTGGGGTGGCTCCCTGGAAGAACAGAAAACCCGAGATCGCGCTCATCGCAGGGACCGCGGTGAAGCCGATGAAGAGCACGAACGAGATAAGGATCGCGGCCACGGGAAGCGGCTGCCCCTGGTAGCCGGGGTAGGGCGAGAAGGACGAGCCGTAGACGCCGCCGTAGTGCAGGAAGACGAGCGCAAGCACCAGGACGAGGCGCAGGAAGCCGATCCGGCGGCGGTCGAGGTCAGAAAGCGCGGTGGAGCGCGGGGTGAAGTGCGGGATCGGTTCGGCGCCGATCGCGCCGGTCGATACGTGGGCGGGCATGATAGCCTCCGGGAAACAAGTACATGGTACCGCCCGCCGACACGACTACAGGTGTCGGACCAACGGGAGCGGAACTGGCAAACCTTTAGGCGGAGGCGGGGCGAGGTGGGGCGGGATCGGGCGCCAGCGCGCGCCCCTCGTGCGGCTGATCCGGGCGACGGGGAAAAATGAGGGCAAAACGATCCCGGGGCGCCAGCTTCGGTTCGGCGGCCGGAAGTCCCGAGGTTCCGCTTTGCACGCAACTCCCGTGGAAGCTGGCGGGCTGGCAGCAATCTGCGTCCGTGTGATCTTTGCCGGACGCGGGCTCGACCGCCAGGCGGCCGGGAACATCGAGACGAGGGGCGGAGGCATGCGCCAGCGCCCCTCCGGCGGCCGCCAGCGAAAGAAGAAGCAGGGCGCAGAAAAGGATGTTCGCCCGCCCCATCCGCCCAACAAACGCGGCAACGGCGCGGACGCCTAAGCTATCGCGCAACGCTCGGTCGCGCAGAGTCCTGGAGCCGATGTAGCCTGCGATCATCTCAACGTCCTCGAACGGAGGACCGTAAAGCTTGGGACGCCTAGGAGGCCAGATCCGCCGGTGTGGATCAACGGGTTGTTGTCGCAGGGAGGCGTCTCTTAGGCGGCTGTATCTTGACGACATTTCAACTGGATACTCTCCAGAGCTGAAAGCCTGCTCGCGTACTCGTGATTGACGGTTGATCACTCAGGACCGACGGCGGCGCACCGCGTCCCTCCTCCGCAGCGATGGAACTGCCGAGAAAGGCTGATCGACCTCCTGCAAGAGGCGCAATGGACTGCTGTGGTCTCGGTCACTCTCGGCGTTGCCGTGATGGGGGCCCGCGCCGGGTGATCCAAAAGAATCATCTTGACCTTCCAATGATGGGAAGCCCCATCTCCGCCGAGGAGGACATCAGGACAGGAGCCCGCCATGAACGCACCCGTACGCAGCCAGGACGTATCCTCCATCGCGTTCCCTATCGAGGGGATGACCTGCGCGTCGTGCGTCGGCCGTGTCGAGCGCGCCCTGCGGGCAGTGCCGGGCGTCGACTCAGTTTCAGTGAATCTCGCGACCGAGCGCGCCAGGATCACCACCAAGGGGACGGTCCATCCGGCCGCGCTCGTTGGCGCGGTCGAGCGTGTCGGCTATGTCGTTCGATCGGATTCAATGGAACTCGCCATCCAGGGAATGACTTGTGCGTCGTGCGTCGGGCGCGTCGAGCGCGCCCTGACGGCGGTGCCGGGGGTATCGGCGGCCACGGTCAACCTCGCGACCGAGCGCGCTACCGTCCGAGGGTTTGCGAGCACCGAAGCCCTGATCGCGGCGGTCGCCAAGGCCGGCTACACGGCGGCCCCGATCGGGGCCCCCGAGGGCAAGGAGACCGAGGACAAGAAAGAGGCCGAGCTCCAGGGCCTCAAGCGCGACTTTACCATCGCGCTGGTGCTGACGCTTCCGGTCTTCCTGCTGGAGATGGGTTCCCACGTCATTCCCGGTCTCCATGCGCTCATCCAGTCCACCATCGGGATGCAGTCGAGCTGGTACATCCAGTGGGTCTTGACGACGCTCGTCCTCTTCGTCCCCGGCATCCGCTTTTACGAGAAGGGTTTTCCGGCGCTGTGGCGACGTGCGCCGGACATGAACTCCCTGGTGGCGGTCGGCTCGCTCGCGGCCTACGGCTACTCGCTTGTCGCGACCTTCGCGCCCGGCTTCCTGCCGGCCGGGACGATCAACGTCTATTACGAAGCTGCCGCGGTCATCGTGACGCTGATCCTGTTCGGCCGCGTTCTCGAGGCCCGCGCCAAGGGGCGGACCTCGGAAGCGATCAAGCGGCTTGTCGGGCTGCAGGCCAAGACGGCCCGGGTGCGCCGCGACGGCGTGGTCGTGGACCTGCCCATGTCCGCGGTCGTCCCGGGCGACATCGTCGAGGTGCGCCCTGGCGAACGCCTGCCCGTGGACGGCCAAGTGGTCGAAGGCGAGAGCTACGTCGACGAGTCGATGATCACCGGCGAGCCGGTTCCGGTAGCCAAGAAGCCCGGAGCGGAGGTCGTCGGCGGCACGGTGAATCAGAAGGGCGCCTTCACGTTCGCGGCGACAGCGGTCGGCGGCGACACCGTGCTCGCCCAGATCATCCGAATGGTCGAGCAGGCCCAAGGGTCCAAGCTGCCGATCCAGGCGATGGTCGACAAGGTGACGATGTACTTCGTCCCCGCCGTCTTCGCGGTAGCTGCGATCACCTTCGGCGCCTGGCTATGGTTCGGGCCGTCGCCGGCGCTCACCTTCGCGCTCGTCAACGCCGTCGGGGTGCTCATCATCGCCTGCCCCTGCGCCATGGGGCTCGCCACGCCGACTTCGATCATGGTCGGGACGGGCCGCGGCGCGGAGCTCGGCGTGCTCTTCCGCAAGGGCGAGGCCTTGCAGCTCCTGAAGGACGCGAAGGTCGTCGCGCTCGACAAGACCGGCACGCTGACCGAGGGCAGGCCGTCACTGACCGACCTCGAGGTCGCCGAGGGCTTCGCCCGCGCCGACGTGCTCGGCAAGGTCGCGGCGGTGGAGGCGAAGTCCGAGCACCCGATCGCCCGCGCCATCGTCGAGGCGGCGCAAGCCGAGGGACTCGTCCTGCCGGTGGTTTCGGCCTTCGCCTCGATCACCGGCTTCGGCGTGAGGGCCATCGTCGACGGGCTGCCGGTGGAGATCGGCGCCGACCGTTACATGGCCGAGCTCGGGCATGAGGTGTCGCGCTTCGCCGCCACGGCGGATCGGCTCGGTTCGGAGGGCAAGTCACCGCTCTTCGCCGCCATCGGCGGCAAGCTCGCGGCGGTCATCGCGGTGGCCGACCCGATCAAGGCAACGGCGCCCCAAGCGATCAAGGCACTCCACGACCTCGGCCTCGAGGTCGCGATGATCACCGGCGACAACGCCCGCACGGCGAAGGCCATCGCCAACCGCCTCGGCATCGACGAAGTGGTGGCCGAAGTGCTGCCCAACGGCAAGGTCACGGCCGTCCAGCGGCTGAAGGGCGCGCATGGCAAGGTCGCCTTCGTCGGCGACGGCATAAACGACGCGCCAGCCCTGGCCGAGGCAGACGTAGGGATCGCCATCGGCACCGGCACCGACGTCGCTATCGAGGTAGCGGACGTGGTGCTGATGTCGGGGAATCTGCAGGGCGTGCCGACCGCCATCGCCCTCTCCAAGGCGACGATCGGCAACATCCGACAGAACCTGTTCTGGGCCTTCGTGTACAATACGGCCCTGATCCCGGTCGCAGCAGGCGCGCTCTACCCGGCCTTCGGTGTGCTGTTGTCGCCGGTCTTCGCGGCCGGGGCGATGGCGCTGTCGAGCATCTTCGTGCTGGGCAACGCCTTGCGCCTGCGGCGCTTCGCGGTCGCCGCTCGAAACCATGCATTTGACGGGCGCGGCATCGACCGGGCCCATTCGCATCCGCAAGGAGAGGCACAGTGAACATCGGTCAGGCAGCGAAGGCTTCAGGCGTCTCGGCGAAAATGATCCGCTACTACGAGCAGACCGGGCTAATCCCGAAGGCGGGCCGGACCGCTTCGGGCTATCGTGACTATTCCGACACCGACGTCCACATGCTGCGCTTCATCCGGCGCGCCCGCGACCTCGGCTTCGCGGTCGCAGAGATCAACGAGCTCCTCGGTCTCTGGCGCGACCAGTCCCGACAGAGTTCGGAGGTCAAGCGCATCGCACTCGGGCATATCGGAGCCCTTCATCGCCGGATCGCCGACCTCCAGGAGATGGCCGGAACGCTGACTGCGCTCGTCGACTGCTGTCAGGGCGACCACCGGCCCGAATGCCCGATCCTCCACCGCCTGGAGACTGACGAAGCGGGGGAGGATCTGTCGATCCGCCCCCGACGGGGCGCCGTCCCGCGGACGATTCAGTAACTGCGCGGTTCTCACCCGGCTCGCCGTTGCAATCCTCGTCCGGGCCGCCCGAAGCCGACCCGCCCTGGCTCAGCCAAGCTTTCGTTCGTGGGCGCAGCGGCCATGGCGACGCGCTTCAACGTCGGGTCGACTGCTCGACTGCCGGACGCAGCTCGCACGATGGTCGGGCGCAAGCGGGCGGGAAGACGCGCACTTTCTCATCGCAGGTACATCCGCGGCCGGCATCTGCCGCAGCCAAAGAGATCGTAGTCTGGGCGGCGTCGGGCGCCAACATGTCCCGGCCCCGGTGGTCCTAAGGCAGGTTGTTCGAGCTGGCCGGTGGATCGAGCCGCGAGAGCTTCCTGAGCGAACGGGCGATTGATCTCATTGGGGTGGAGAAGTCTGGCAGCGTTACAAACGCGAGCAGGAGGGCGGCGATCCAGAAGGCATTATTGTGCGTGAACATCGCGAGCAGCGCGAGGATGCAGACGAACTGCAACTGCACCTTGTTCGTGCGCTGGGCGATATGCTCCGGCAGGGCGTGCAGGCGTAGGTAGAATAGTCCAAACGAGAATACGAAGACGACCAGGAACACCGCCATCGTCATCATCAACCAGTCGGTCGATCCCGGCGCGGTAATGAATGCTGGCAGAGGGTCCGACGCGGCGGCGTTCGTCGGCACGATGTACTCCCTCCCGGCCCTGATAAAGATTGGGCCCGAGAGCAGAATGTTAGCGGCTGGTTGGTTGCAATGAAATGCCCCGAGGTGACTTTTTCCCGGGGAAGGAATTGACCTTCCAACGCTTGGAAACCCCACATGAGCCACAAGGGGTGCGAAACCCCGATTCGGAACACCAGAAGAGAAGGGTTCATCCCATGTGCGGTTGCAGCTGCTCCTCCACCAAGGCTGAGACCAGGGCGGCAGACGCCGCGGTCTTCTCCGTCCCCGACATGTCCTGCGGCCACTGTGTGAGCTCGATCACCAAGGCCTTCGCCGAGAAGCTTCCTGGCGTGCCGGTCGTGGTCGACCTCTCGACCAGGACCGTCTCCGTCGACGCGCCTGCGGAGCTGGCCAAGGCGATCATCGCCGACGCCGGCTACGAAGTCACACTCGCCTGATCTGACCTCGAAAGCAGCCGCGCCCTGACGGCGCGACTGCCTTGTCGGGGCCGGCCCCTGCATTCGTCCGAAAGCCACAACGATGCCCCTTTCTCGCCGCGACTTCCTCTCGGTCGGTCTCGTCTCAGGTGCGGCGCTCTGCCTGCCGCGGATCGGCCTCGCGGCCTCCTCGCCGGACGCCAGCATCACCGCTTCCACCCGCACCCTCGACGTCCGTGGTCGCGCCGCCACGGTCCTCTCCCTTGCGAACCGCACGGGTGGGCAGGGGCTCGTCCTCGACCCCGGCGCCCGCTTCTCGGTGCGCGTGACTAATAAGCTTTCCGAACCGACCCTCATCCACTGGCACGGCCAGGTCCCCCCGAACGAACAGGACGGCGTGCCCGACTTCCCGCTTCCGGCGCTGCGGCCTGGCGACGCGCGGGACTACGACTACGTGCCGGAACCCGGCACCTACTGGATGCATGCGCACATCCCGCTGCAGGAGATGGCGCTTCTCGCCGCGCCGCTGATCGTCCGCTCGGCCGAGGATCTCGCCGCCGACCGTCAGGAGGTGACGCTCTTCCTCCATGATTTCTCCTTCACCCCGCCCGCGGAGCTGATGGCCAGCCTCGGTGTCGGGCGCGGCATGAACCACGCTACGACGGGGGGCACGATGGGCGGCATGGCCGGGATGACGGGCATGGATCATGGCAACATGTCCGGCATGATGGCGATGGATCTCAACGACATCGAGTTCGACGCCTACCTCGCCAACGACCGCACCCTCGATGACCCCGAGGTGGTAACGGTGGACAAGGGTGGCCGCGTGCTCCTGCGCGTCATCAACGCTGCCGCCGCCACGGCTTTCTGGATCGACCTCGGCGCCGCGAAGGGCAGCCTCGTCGCCGTCGATGGTCACGCGGTCGAGCCGGTGACGGGAAGCCGCTTCCCGCTTTCGATGGGCCAACGCGCCGACATCGAGGTCGGCATGCCCGCGGATGGCGCGGCCTTGCCCGTCCTCGCGCTTCGCGAGGGCGCCCCTCAGCGGACCGGCATCGTCCTCGCCCCGGCCGGCACCAGGGTCGCGCGGATCGCCGAGGAGGGCGCGCTCTCCCCGCCTCTCGACCTCGCGCTCGAGGCGCGCCTTCGCCCCGCCGAGCCGTTGGCCGGACGGGCGGCGGACAAGGAGCGGACGCTGATGCTCGGGGGCACCATGGCGCCCTACGCCTGGACGATCGACGGCCGCACCTTCGCCGACCGAAGGCCGGTGACGGCGAAGAGCGGCGAGCGGGTTGAGCTCACGCTTCACAACATGTCGATGATGGCGCATCCGATGCACCTGCATGGCCATGTCTTTCAGGTCGTGGCGATCAACGGCACTCGCTTCTCCGGCGCTCGCCGCGACACCGTGCTCGTGCCGCCAATGGCAGCGGTAACCATCGCCCTCGACGCCGGCGAGGTGGCGGAGTGGATGTTCCATTGCCACCACATGCCACACCTCCAGACCGGCATGATGACAACACTGGTCGTGTCGTAAGCTGATCGAGGGCGCGGGCTCGCGACGATGACGAACGATAGGGACTAAGCTGCTGGTTCGACCTCAACGGTCACGTGCGAGAGGTCGTGAATGTGGGCAAGCTTGGCGCGATAGTGTGACGGGGCTTCAGGGTGCGCCGTCACGATCGAGACGATCGCGCCGTGGTGACCGGGCCCGAGCTGCCAAACGTGGAGGTCGGTGATGCGGTCCACGTCGTTTTCGATTGCTCCGCGGATTTCCTGGGGAAGATCCTCAGCTGGAGGCATGTAGTCCACGAGGACGCTACCCGCATCGCGGATCAGGCCCCAGGACCAACGTGCAATCACGAGCGCACCGACGATCCCCATAGCGGGGTCGAGCCAGAGCCAGCCGTAGAGGCTCCCGCCCAGAAGAGCCCCGATAGCCAAGACCGAGGTCAGAGCATCCGCCAGCACGTGCAAGTAGGCCGCGCGCAGGTTGTTGTCGCCGCCATGCCGATGATGGCCATGGCCGTGATGATGATCCTGCCCGTGGCCGTGGTGATGATCGTCGCGCAGGAGCCAAGCGCTGAGGAGGTTGACCACCAGGCCAATCACGGCGACCCCAATGGCCATCTGGAAGTCGATCGGCACCGGGGAACGGAACCGCTGAACGCTCTCCCAGCCGATCAGCAACGCAATCAGCGCGAGCACCACGGCGCTTGCAAAGCCGCCCAGGTCACCAAGCTTGCCAGTGCCGAAGGTGAAGCGGGGGTTCGAGGCGTGGCGGCGAGCGTAGAGATAGGCAAGCGCCGCAATCAGCATGGCTGCCGCATGGGTGGACATGTGCCAGCCGTCCGCGATGAGAGCCATCGAGCCGTAGGCGTAACCCGCCGTTATCTCCACCACCATCATGGTTGCGGTGAGCGAGATCACCAGCCATGTGCGCCGCTCGTTGCGCTCATGGGCGGCGCCCAGAAACACGTGGGCATGGCCGCCAGAGGCAACGGCAGGATGATGTGCATCGATCATTTCAGGTAGCTCCTCACTACCTCGATCAGCTCGGCCGCCCCCCTAGCGCGTGCGCCGGCGTCAAGCTCGTCCATGACGTGCTCGCGCACGTGGTCTTCGATCAGTTCAGCCGTCAAACCGCCGATTGCGCCGCGGACGGAGGCCACGAGGTTCAGCACCTCGCCGCAGGGAGCTTGGGCTTCCAACGCCCGCTCGATTGCTTCCATCTGGCCTTTCAGGCGACGGACGCGGGCCAGGAGCTTGGCCTGGTTCTTGATCGTGTGACTCATAGGGTAGGGGCCTATACCATATGTCATGCTTTGCAAAGGGGCATGAGGGGCCCGCAGGATGCGCCGGTAACGGCTGCTGGCTAGCGCATAAGTGTAGGGCGCAGGCGAGGAACGGGTCAGCCGTCGGCCGGTTGATTGCGCGGGAGGACGAAGCTTGCGGTGGACCTATCGGAGCGGCGTGCTGGCAGTGCTGCTGGCTGTCCTGATGCTCGCAGTCGGTGCTCCACCGATGTCGGCGGTTGGCGCCAACGTGCACCCCGGGCATGACCAGCGCGCCGACATCTCGGTTTCGGATGTCGCCATCTGCAACCATCCCGCCCCGAGCCTCGGTCATGCGTGTTGTGCTGCCAACTGTTACGGGGCGCTGATGTCGGCAGTGCCGCTCTTCGTGGCTTCGGTCTGCCGTTTTGTGCCGCAACCCGGCGAGGCGTCGCACGCTACAAGCCGCTCACCCGAGATCGCACCTCCACCTCCGAAGCCGATCTGACGCCGGAAGCTAAAGGGAAACGGCGATCCGCGGATCGTCAGAAACGACAGGAGATTCAAATGCACCGATACACCACGCTAGCCGCAGCGACGACTGCGTTCTTCACCCTATGCAGTCTGGCCCAGGCGCAGGAGACCGGCATGCAGGGCATGGCGGGAGCGGCAACGCTGCCGGAAGCCTGCCAAACCGAGGTCGCTCCGGCGGGCCACGACATGGCGCCGCCGACGGCGGAGATGGGCAAGGCTCAGGCCGCGATGATGCAAGGCATGATGGCGACCAGCGAGCAGATGATGCAGGGAATCATGGCCGACGATCCCGACGTCGCCTTCGCCTGCGGCATGATCCCGCACCACCAAGGGGCGATCAACATGGCCGAGGTCGAGCTCGAGCACGGTGACGATCAGACAATGAAGGACATGGCGCAGATGATCATAGATGCGCAGACCAAGGAGATCGCTGAGCTAACCACGTGGATTGAGGAGAATGCTCAATGATTCATCATTAATCGCCCCACGGCGCCGGCTATTCTCCGGCGCCACTTACCCGAAGCAGGGCAAGTGCAGGCATGTGAACCTCCAGCACGCCTCGTCGACCGTGGCGACGTCCGACTTGTATGATGAGATCAATCGTGCAGCGGGCGTATTCGAGCACGTCGCGGCGCGACTGGCCAATACCTGTGCGCATCACCATCAAAGCCAGTCGCTCCATTGCCAGAACGGGGCTGTCGGCGTGGATCGTGCTTATGGAGCCGGGGTGGCCGGTGTTGATCGCCTCTAGGAAGGACAGAGCCTCCTCGCCGCGCATTTCTCCAAGGATCAGCCGATCCGGTCGCATCCGCAGCGCTGCCATCAGCAGCTTCGCCGGCGTCCGCTCCGAGGTCGTCACCCGTTCGGAGATCAGCGCGACGTTGTTCTCGTGCGGCAGGTGCAGCTCCCGCGCATCCTCGATCGTCACCAGGCGCTCGGCACGATCGGTTAGCGACAGGAGCGCCCGCGCAACCGTTGTCTTGCCCGAGGACGTGCCTCCGGAGACTAGGATGTTCATCCTGTGGTCGATCGCTCGCTGGAACAGTTTGGCGAGTTCCCCGGCCTCGGCCAGCTTCGCGAGCTCGGCAAGCCGCTTTCGCCGCAGTCCCTCGACACTTACCTGACGCCCCTCGAGGAAGCCAATCTCGCCAACGTCGAGGATCCGCGACACATATTTCCGGATCGAAAGCGACGCCCCTTCCTCCACAGCCGGCGGCACGACGATCTGCACGCGCAGCACCTGCCCGAAGGCATGCAGGCTCCCCGAGACGATCGGATGCTTCGGCCCCAGCCGGTTCATCGTCTCGCCGGCGAGGTGCTTGCTCAGCTGCTGGACCTTGCCGGGCGGGAAATGATGCCCGGTGCGGACCATGTGTTCCGCGTCGGCACGCTCGGACCACACCGCGCCGTCCGGGTTGATCACCACCTCGTTGACGTCCTCGGCTACGAGCAGCGGCCGGAGCTCGCGCAGGTCGTGCTCGGCATGGCTGCGCGTCCCGGAGAGGGCAGGGGCCTCGCCCATCAGAACACCAGGTCGCGGTTGACGAAGATGGTGAGCCGGTCGCCTTGGTCGACGTTGATCGTCGGCGCGATCCGCAGGTAGGCGTCGAGGGCCGAGCGCGAGGAGGACTCGAGGTCGCCGCCGAGGGCGTCGAGAGCATCGGCGACATCCTCATCGGTCTCGTCGTCGACCGCGAACTGCGGGGCCAGCCCGAACAGCGAGATCAGCGCGGCGGAGCCGAACCGTTCCCAGAAATGCGTGTCGACGTGCCCGGTCTGACCGCTGCGCCCGAGCGCATCCGCCCCGATGCCGCCCAAGGCGACGCTGGTGCCCGCCGGCGTCACCGCCCGGTTCCAGGCGATCAGCGCCCGGCGCTGCGCGATCTTCACGTTCGAGCTGTAGGTGCCGATGAGGCGCGTACCGCGGGGCAGGAGGGTGGTCGACCCGTCGTAGGAGACGACGTCCTCGGTCAGCACTGCCCGGATCGCCCCCGGCAGGTCCGTGTTGATCGCGGTCTCCAGCACGCCCTCGAGGATCGTGCCCTGCACGATGGTGCGCGAGGGATCGGCGAGCTGCTCGGCCCGTACGGTGTCGTGGGTCTGCTCGGCCGCGGCGGCGAGAAAGCCCTCGTTCTCTGAGAGGCGGCGCCCGCCCGCGCTGCCGGCGCCCGCCTGGCCGTTGGTCGCGCCGTCGATCACCAGGCCGTTCGAGGCGACCTGCGCCTTCTCGACCGCCTCGCGGCGCTTCCGCTCCTCCTCCATCCGCTTGCGCGCCTCGGCCTCGGCGGTTGCGCGGGTCGGATCGACGCCGGCGGTCACCGGCTTATCGGCGAGGAGCTGCCGGGTGATCTCGGCGCGGAGCTGCGCGGCGTTGGCGTCGAGCATCGCCTGCAGCTCCTCCCGGGTCATGCCGCCCGGCTGGTCGGCGAGCGCCCGCAGCCGGGCTTCCATCTCATCGAGGCGCAGCTGGTCCTCCGGGCTCAGCCCGTCGGCCTCCGGTGGCGCCACCGGCAGCTCGGTCGACAGCGGCTCGGTGTCGACGGGCTCGCCGCGCGGGACCTCGGTCGAGATGCCCTCGGCGAAGGCCGCCGGCTGCTGCATGTCCTGGGGCCGTGAGGTGCTGAAGTCGAAGAGCGAGCGGACCTGCGCCGGGGCGAAGGCCCAGAGCGCGCCGATGACCAGCAGCACGCCGATCAGGATGCCGACGGCGATCCGCGGCCCGCGGCTCGGGGCCGGTGGTCCCATCCGCCGGCTGATCCGTTCGAGGCGGTCGCGCTCCTCCTGGCTCTTCTCGGTCATTTCGGGAGGCCGGGCGTGGCGGAGGCGGGCTGGCTGGTAGCTACGAGGTAGCCGGGGCGGAGCGCCTTGGCGCGGCGGCCGCCGGGGACGGTCTTGAGCACGCGCTCGTGGGCGACGCAGAGCTCGTCGTCGCCGATCCTGAGCGTCCAGCGATCGGAGGTGCCCATGACGACGGCGCCGGTCTCGGTCTCGCGAACGTTGATGATGCTCTCGCGACCCTGCTCGTCGACCCGGAAGATCGCAGGCCGCGGTGAGTCCCGCGGGAACTCGAAGATGGTGCGCCGGCCGTCGTCGTAGACCGCCACCGGGCGGAACTTCGTCGCGGCGCCGGCGACATAGTAGTTCGGATCGCGCGACCGCGCTTGCTCGACCTGGCGGCTCGCCACCTTCGCCCGTTCGCGTTCGGGGTATCGGAATCCGATCCGGTAGTTGAGCGTCGAGGAGCCGGCCGGGATCGGCACGGCGCGGAGCTCGAAGGTGTAGGTGTTCTGCGAGGTGTAGACGGTCATGTTGGTGCGGGCGCCGGCGATCAGCGGCTTCACCGCCAGCACGTTGCCGCTCTGCAGGCGGATGACCTGCCAGCTTTCGCTGTCGCCCATCAGCACGCTGTCGATCGCCTCGCCGGGGGCGAACTCGATCGAGGTGATGATCTTCATCGCAACATCAAGGCGATAGACCGTGTCCTTGACGTAAGTGTACTGCTTAATCCGCGGGTCGGCGCCGATCGAGCGCGGAGCGGTCTCGGCGGTGGCGGGCGTTGCGGCGACGATCGACAGGGCCGCAAGACTCACGGCGGCGAGGAGGCTGCGCATGTCGATCATCCCTTTCCGGTGCTGGAGTCGAGGGTCTCGGCGTCGATGCGATAGCGCGTCACGGTGAAGCCGAGCGGATTCTGCCAGACCGCCTCGAGCGTGCGCTCGACGCGCGGCTGGAAGACGAAGCCGACGGTGGCGACGAAGGCGCGGACCACCGGCTGCAGGCCGGGCTGCTCGAGGGTGCGGGTGAAGCGCACCTGGGCGGTGGCGTCATTCAGGATCGCGACTGAGCGGACCTTGACCTTGATCAGGCTGTCCTCGCCGTAGATCGCCGGCGGGTACTGGTCGGCCTCGCGGGTCCAGAGCGCGCGGAGCGAGGTCGCCGCCTGTCCTTGCGAGGTGGCGAGGACCGCGGGGATGCGCTCGCGGTTGTCGGCCGTGTCGTAGGTCTCGCGCTCGCTGACGTAGCGGACGAGTTCGGCCTGGCGCACCGCGTCGGTCTCGGCGAGATCGGCCGGCCGGGTCGAGACCACGAGCTCGGACTCGCCGGTCTGGCGATCGACCATGACGACGTAGGGCCGGATCTCCTTCAGCGGCAGCATGACGACCATCGCGCCGACGGCGCAGAGCGCCGTCGCCAGCGACAGGCCGGCGATCCAGCCGAAGAGCGCCGCCCGCCGCTGCAGGCCGAAGAAGACTTCGTCCTCGAAGCGCTGGACCACCTCGGACCCTTGGGACATGAGCTGATGGACTCCTTTTCCGTGACGCCGCGACGGAGGGGCGCGCGAACGACGATCTGCGGCGGAAGCGGGCTTAGCCGGGCGGCGCCTTGGCCTTGTCGGAGGTCGAGCGATCGGCCGTCCGCGTTGCGGCGCGCTGGCGCCTTCGCTCGCGGGTGAACTGCAGCGAGCCGGCCTGGGCCGTCTCGAAATCGCTACCGAAGGTGGAGCGCCGGCCCATGTTCGCCATCCGGGTCTGATGACGCTCGCGCGCCTTCTTCCGAGCCTCATAGTTCTGGACGAGTTCCTGCGCGCCAGCCGATGCCCGAGCGCCCATGCCGCCTTCGGCGGTGCGGCCGGCGCCGATCGCGCCGGATACCGCCGCGACCGCCGGGTGGGCGCCGCGGGCGACCGCCTTCACCCCGCCGCCGGCCATGCCGACGCGGCCGGCGAGCTGGCGCGCCTCGCGGACGCCGCTTGCGGTAGCGACGACCGTGCCAGCGAGCCCGTTCACCATCGTTGGCACCTGGGACATGAGAAAGATCGCGGCGAGGGCGACGATCAGGAAGCCGGCGGCATCCGTCAGCGTCACTGCCGCGTCGATCTCGGCGATCATGGCGCCGCCGATCCCGACGATCGCGCCCATGACGCCGGCGAGCACGAGCGGGATCAATGCGAAGCCGAGGGTGAACTTCGCCCAGCTTGCGAACAGGTCACTGGTTCCCCGAAAGAGCAGCGTCCCGATAAAGATCGGGGCGAGAGACACCGCCATCGCTAGACCGATCTTGGCGATCGCAGCAACGAGGATGGCGACGCACGCCATAAGGGCCCCGACGATCGCCAGGACGATCGAGAGCAGGCTGATGGAGAAGAAGCCGCTTTCATCAGCGGCGCGGTCGGAGAAGTCGAAGATCGACGTCACCATCTGATCCAGCGCCTCATTGAGGGTCGGGGCGCTGGCCACATCGAGCAGCTCTGCCCCGATTGAGCTCGGGACGTTGGTGAGCATGTCGTAGAAGGGAAGGAATTGGTTCCAAGACGTGGCGACGGCCAGGATGATCAGGTAGCGCACGCTCCACTTTACGAAATCGGTCACGCGCAACGGCGCCCACTGCATGACGACGTTGATGGCGAGGAAGGCGAGAGACACCAGTCCCGCGAGGCGAATGGTGGCGGCGACCGGCCCGCCGATGTCGACGAACACGTTCTGCGCGTAAGTCGCCACGGATACGTCGATTTTCGTCAGGGTGTCCTGGATGTAAGTCGCCATCTCACACTTACTCGATGGCACCCACGCTGCGGCAGTAGGCCATAGCTTCCTTGAAGCCGTTTCCTCTCTGCATCTCCTTTCGATAGGTCGCAGCGAGCGCCTTGTTCGACTGACCGAAGTAGTCCTCAGGCACGCTCGCCATGATCGCCGTCCAGTCGCGTCGATCGTTCAGGCAGCTGATCTCCGAGGGTTGCCCTGCCGCGAAGGCCTCGCACTCACGGCGTGCCTCCGCGGCATCCCACCGAACGCGATACTCATTGACGATGTTCTGGAGCGCGAAGTTGCCACCGACCTGTTGCGCTACTTCGACCGTTGGGGAGCGCTCGCACACGAATGACCCCGCCGCTCGGGCGCCGGTGGCCGTTGCAAGAATCGCGGCGACGACCGCCGCTACAGTCTGCATTCTCATGGGGTTACTCCTCCCGTCCAACCTTCATGAACTCCCGCGAAGCCATCTGCTCGCGGGTCATGAACAGCGCCTGCGCGCCCGTCGCGTTCGCCTGGGCCGAAAGCACCCGCAGAAGTTCGTTCATCACCTGCATCTGCTCGATCTGGACCCGGGTGTTGAAATCAATCGCCGCCTTCACGTCGGTGTTGGCATCGATCTGCGGCACCATCCGGTCGACCCGGGTCATTGCCTCGTTCGCCCGCAGATAGCTGTCCTCGCCGGTCGCCATCGCCGCGAGCGACGAGCCACCGAGATTGGCGAGCGCCCGGTACTGGACGATGTCCGAGCTGCCGTAGGGGCCGAGGAGGTCGAGCTGGTAGTTGCCGCGCAGCCGCTCGATCGCCGAAGCGAGCCGCGCGGTGTTGCCGAGGATCGGGCTGCCGGTGATCGCCCCATCGACGATGCCCGAGAGGTTCTGGGCAGCCGCCCGGGCGGCGATGTCCTCGGGCGCGTTCAGGAACGCGCCGATCCCGCGCGCGCCGGTCAGGCTCTCGAGCTGGGTCTTCATGGTGGCGAGCTGCTCGGCCTGGGTGGCGATCTGCTCGAGGAGCTTGGCGACGCTGGTCGCGTCGTATACCGGCACGCCCTGCGCCGCGGCACGATCGATCGGAGCGGCGAGGAGGGCGATCGCCGTCGCCGCCAACGCGACCATCTTCCGGATGCGTCTTGTCATACCGGCACCGTCCCGTCGCCGATCGGCGTCCAGTCGCAGACGCAGGGACTGGTCTTGTCGGTGTAGCCCGCGCAGCCGGCGAGAACGCCGGCCGCGAGGGTGAGCCAGAGCCATCGCAATCTCATCGGGGGCATCAGGCAATCTCCTTCCAGAAGTCCGGGGCGTCACGCCATCCGGCCGGCGCCCACTCGCCGGCGCCGCCGCCAAGCACCTTCACGAGGGGCCCGA
This sequence comes from Amaricoccus sp. W119, assembly GCF_047275745.1. NCBI lineage: Bacteria > Pseudomonadati > Pseudomonadota > Alphaproteobacteria > Rhodobacterales > Paracoccaceae > Amaricoccus > Amaricoccus sp. W119. The sequence continues at coordinate 21,720 of NZ_JBKQWU010000048.1, forward strand.
GGGCGCGCAGGTCCATGTCGACGATGGCGCTGGTGCCGCCGGAGCGGATCAGTGCCAGCCGCGCCTCGAGCGCGCTGACGCAGGCGAAGTCGAGCTCGCGATCGGAGAGGGCGAGGGGCGCCAGCTCCTCGGGGCTGTTGCGGGAGTTCGGGTAGAGGAACGTCGTCACCGCCGACTCGAGGATCGAGCCGCCGGCCTTGCTCTCGCGGATGTGGGCGACGCGCTGGGTCAGCAGCACCACGGCGACGTTCTTCTTGCGCATGGTAAGCATCCAGTCCTTCAGCCGGCGTTCGAAGTAGGGGTCGTCGAGGAGCTTCCAAGCCTCGTCGAGGACGATCAGCGTCGGCCGGCTGTCCTCGACGGTGCGCTCGATGCGGCGGAAGACGTAGGAGAGCCAGGCGGTGCGGACCGCGCTGGTGTCGAAGATCTCGGTGAGGTCGAACCCGGTGACGGGCGCGTCAAAGGAGAGGCTGTCGACGCCCTCGCCGGAGAAGAGCCAGCCGAAGCTGCCGTCCTCGTCCCAATCGCCCATGCGGTCGTAGAGCGCGCCATCGTCGTCGAGCGAGCGGAACTGCCGGCGGAAGGAGGCCAATGTCCTGAGTGCCGGATCGGTCTCGGCGTTCGCCGCCACGGCTTGCGTGAGCGCCTGGCTCTGGATCGCGGTCAGCGGCCCCTCGCGCGAGAGCATCGCGGCGAGCCAGTCGCCGAGCCAGGCGCGGCCGCGATCGTCGGTCTCGGCGGCGAAGGGGTTGAAGCCTGTCGCCTCTCCGAGGCGCACGGCACTGTAGGCACCGCATGGCGCGCACCGGCATCTCGAGACCGCGGTCCTTGTCGAAGACGATGACCCGGGCTCCCGTGCGACGCGCCTGCGCTACCAGAAACGCGGTACCGAGGGTCTTGCCCGACCCGGTCTGCCCGAGCACCAATGTGTGGCCGACGGTGCGCTCGCCCGGCCTGCCTCGCAGGTGGAAGTTGAAGCGGTAAGCGCTTGAGGAGACGGTCGGAAGGATGGTCACCGCCTCGCCCCATGGTGTCGCGGCCTGACCGAGGCCAACGGGCGCTGCATGCAGCGCGGTGAAGTGCGCGAAGTTCCGCGACGAGATCATCGCGGCGCGGGCGCGGTAGCCGTGATTACCGGGGTGCTGGGCGAACCAGGTCGCGCGGGCGCCGATGTCCTCGCGCACGAGGACACAGCCGGCGCGCTGGCCGGCGGCGCGGACCTGTGCGGCGGCCTCGTCGAGTTCCTCCTCGTTGCGGGCGACAATCGCGATCGAGGCGTGGTGCAGGCCGAAGGAAATCCGCCCCGAGGCGAGATCGTCGGCGGCGTCGATCAGCTGGCCGCGGAGCGAGGCCGCGGCATCGTCGGCGGCGCCCATCTGGCGGACGGTGCGCCGGATGCGGGCGAGGGCCTCGAACTGCTCGATCGGGGTGAAGCTGTGGGTAACGACGCTGTCGAAGTCGAGGTCGAAGTGGTCGAAGACGCCGGGCGCCGTCGACGCCGGATAGGCCTTGAGCGAGAAGACCGCGCCGAAACGCATGTCCATCGTCGAGGCGCCCGGAACGAGGAAGCGATCGCCCTCGAAGCGGACGCTGGAGCCCGCGACGAGGTTCGCCACCGGCTCGAAGCTAGGGGGCAGAGGGGTCGGCTCGAAGCGCCCGGTGACGAGCGTTCTCAGGAGCCCGAGCCAGCGACCGTCGACGACGGTGAGGCGTTCGGGCCCGGCTACGGCGAGAGTCTCCATCAGGTAGGAGACCGCTTCGTTCAGCCGATCGACGCGGCGGGCGAGGTGATCGCGCTGCGCCGTTGCGCCAGCACCGAAGAGCCGGGTCGAGAGCCCGAGGAGCTTCTGCGGCCGCAGCACCACGGTCAGGAACGAGCGGCGCTCGCGCAACTCCATCGCCGCAAGCGCCGCCTGCCAGCGGCGGTCGACCTCGAAGGAGAAGGAGTCGGCGTCGAGCGGCGGCGACAGACGGCTGTCGGCGACGAAGGAGACGCGGTGGAGATGGAAGCCGAGGTCGGGGGATGCCTGGGCCACCACCGCCTGCACCGCGTCCGCCACGTCGCCGACGAGCACGCTCTCGGCGGTGGCGGCGCCGATGCCATCGACGGCGAAGGTCGCCATGATCTCGCCGTCGCGGAGCATCAGCACGTCGTCGGTCACCGCGGTGACATAGGGCAGGTGCCGGATCAACGCCGCGTCGTCGTGGCGCTCCTTGGGCTCGAGCCGCCTGCGCGCGAAGCTCTTCACGCTCTCAAGCACGATAGACGACCCCCTTGCCCCGCAGCCAGGCGGCCGGCAAAGGCGTCCGCCGGAGGCTCGTGAAGATCACGTCGAAGATCCGCGGGTCCCAGGCAGCGAGCGCGCGGAGCGCCGCGTAGCCGACGATCGCCGACGCGGCGAGGTAGACGAAAGACAGCGTCGCGATGAAGCCGCCCATCACCGTCATCGCGAGGATGATCACGTAGGTCAGCGGCAGGCCCACCATGGAGACGGGCCTGGTCAGCGCCTGGAAGCAGGGCGCGCTCGCGTTCACGCGAAACCGCCGAGGATCGTCGCGGCGCCGAAGAGGATGACGAGGCCGACGCAGATCGAGACGGCGAAGCCCATGTTCATCCGCCCGAAGAGGAACATGATGCCGACGGCGGCGAGGGCGACGAGGCCGATCGCCCGGCCGGTGGTGCCGGTCAGCGCCGCGCCGAGCGTCGCGAAGAAGCTGTCGATCGGCGAGAGGTCCTGCGCCATCGCCGGGCCGCCGAGGACGACGGCCGCCCCGAAGAGCGCGAGCATCAGCCAGACGAGGTGCGCACCGGGAGCGATGGAAGGAAGCCGAAGGCCGACCATCCTGCGGGTGAGGAGCATCATCTTTTCCATTCGAGCACGGTTCCTTGTGCGGGAGCTGCGAGAGCCGCGGGCTCGAGGACGTCGGAGTCGTCGAGGGCGGTGGTGGTGGCGAGCGCGCGCGCCGCGCCGTCGATCTCGGCCGCGGCGGTGATCCGGGCGACGTAGTCGCGGGTCTCGCGGTACGGCGGGACGCCGTGGAACTGCGCGACCCGGTGCGGCCCGGCGTTGTAGGCAGCGAGCGCCCAGTCGACCCGGCCGAACTCGGCGAGCTGCGCGGTCAGGTAGCGCGCGGCACCGTGCAGGTTCGCCATCGGCTCGGCCGCGTCGACGCCGAGGAGCGCCGCGGTCTCGGGCATCAGTTGGCCGAGCCCGCGCGCACCTTTCGGCGACACCGCGCGTGGATTGAAGCGCGACTCCTGGTCGATCAGCGCGACGAAGAGCCGGACGAAATCCGCCTCGTCAAGGCCGGCGTCAACGACCGCCGGATCGTCCGCGTAGACCTCGGCCACACCCTCGGCCATCGGCCGGTAGACGGCGCTGTTCGCGCTCCTGGAGGACATCGAGACCGCGGGCCCCGCAGCTTCACCGGAAACGTTTCTATCATAATAGATATTATCGGTACGACGCACATCCGGAGGGTACGCGCTATTCTGAACTGCGACTTTTGAGATCTGGCAGGATGTTGGAAAGCGAAAGGACATCCTGAATGAAGACGCGCTTCAGCCATCTCACGCTCTCGGATCGCCGCCAGA